>JASLXI010000078.1 GCA_030740415.1 Dehalococcoidia bacterium | reverse complement strand
GTAGCAGACAAGTCCTATCTACACGATTATCTCACGTTTTGCGAGTTATTTGCTAATCTCCTGATAAGAGGATAGCGGATACGCTATATTTCTCATGCGCGAGATTGGCACTGGAGATTCTCTGGTCATCCAGTCTCCCATCGATTATACTGCCTCATGTGGCTAGATTCGTCGTGTAATGTACCGGGCACAGTAGGAGCAATGGCTGAGCAGAAGATACGTGTAGGAATTATCGGGGCCAATGTTAGCAACGGATGGGGTCCTAGGGCGCACCTTCCTGCCATCCTAGCGCTGCCTGAGTTTGCTCTGACTGCCGTGTGTACCTCTCGCCCTGAGACGGCCGCGGCATCCAAGGAGAAGTTTGGGGCACAACTGGCCTTCCATGACTATCGTGAGATGGTGGAGCACCCGGACATCGATGTGGTGTCGGTGGTGATACGCGTGCCCTTTCATTACGAGATGACTATGGCTGCCCTCAACGCGGGGAAGCATGTCTTCACCGAGTGGCCCCTTGGTGCAAACCTGGCCGAGGCCGAAGAGATGGCGGAACTGGCCCGGGCGAAGGGTGTTCGCACCCTGGCCGGAATGCAGAGGCGCTGTTCTCCCATTTATCTGCGGCTTAAGGAGATGATTGAAGAGGGCTACATAGGCGATGTGGTGGCCTGCAACCTGAGTCAGATGGGAACCGGAGGTGCGACCCGCACCTCCGACCGGACGTGGATGCGAGATGTGACGAAGGGCGCAAATACCATGACCATCTCCTTCGGACACGTCATCGATGCCCTGAGCATGTGCGTCGGAGAGATCAAAGATGTGTCCGGTGTGGTCAGTACACAGACCACCAAGTGGTTAGAAAGCGACACCAGGCGTTCCCTAGATGTGACTTCACCCGACAACATCCTGGTCAGCGGCAAGCTGGCAAACGGCGCGGTGGTGTCAGCCAACGTCGGTTCCCAACCGGCTCATGGCAGCGGACAGCGCCTGGAAATCTACGGGCGGGAAGGGACGCTGGTTGTAGAGGGTAGCGACAGCCGCTTGCTGGGTGGCAAGGCCGGTGATACTGCTCTTCAAGAGATGGAGATTCCGGAACGTCTCACATGGGTGCCGGATAACGTGCCTCAAGGCCCAGCCTTCAACGTCGCCCAGATGTACCGGCGGTTTGGAGAGGCTATCTGCTCCGGACAGCCCGCAGAGCCCGACTTCGATACCGCCGTGGTGCGTCACAAGCTCCTCGATGCCATACAGAGGGCTTCGGATCAGGGAACCCGTCAGCATATCGATTAAAGGCATCCGGTGCGGTGGCCTTTTTCAGAGCTACGGCTTTAGGTATCGATCAAAGAAATCCACTACTCGCCTGGCGTACTCCTCGGGGGCGGCCTCTGCGCCCTCAGCGTGGCCCGCATCTGGGATAAACCAGATACTTTCCTTGGGCTCTTTGGCCGCGGAGTAGAGGGCATCGGCATCCTCGGGAACAATTGTCTCGTCTTCCTGGCCGTGGATGATGAACACAGGCCGGGGGCTTATGAGGCCCACGTACTCCTCTGGCACAACCTGGTTGGTGTTGAGGCCGAGGCGCTGTTCTATGATGAACACCGTTATGGGGGCGTAGGGAAAGGCTGGCAGGTGTATGAAGTGCTCAAAGGCGCTGGCGATGGCACTGTCAATGCTCTTGAAAGCGGACTCCGATACCACCGCTTTTAGCTCTGGAGTCTCCGCGGCGACCATGATAGCGGTGGCCGCGCCCATAGAGACTCCAAGCACTCCAATGTTTTCACCGTCGGCGTTTTCACGGTCCTTCAAGAACTGCACGGCACCCTGTACATCACCACGTTCATGGAAGCCCAGCGTTACGGCATCGCCTTCGCTTTCGCCGCGACTGCGGAAGTCGAAGAGGAGCACGGAATAGCCCGCGCCGTGGAGGAAGTTGGCGTGGGGTAGCATCTTGTCTCTTATATCGGTGAAACCGTGGAGAAGGATTACGGTCCTGGGACTCTCTCCAGGGATAAACCAGCCCGCTAGGAGAGTGCCGTCGCTGCTTGGGAACGTCACGCCTTCAAGTGTTGCCTCCAGTCGAGGATAGTCCGCCAATATTGGCAGATCGTCGTTTAGAGTTGGATGGATGCCATCTTCAGAGCCCTTCCAGCCCACTCCCGCCAGCACTATGGCGCTGAGAACCGCGGAGACGGCTAGATACCAATTGGAAAATGCGCGGTAGCGGGTCCAAGTCCGCGACATGCGGGCCAGAAAAACAAAGGGGGCAGGAGCGAAGAGCCAGAGGACACCAAGGAAGATGATGGATGAAGCGGCCGTCGCGGTGACACCGTGTACGGCTCCCACCACGCCAAAGAACACTGTGCCCATGAGGGTGACCGAAGTCCTTTTTATGTTTCCCGTCGATGGCATAGCCCCATATCCATCTCCTGGGTCGTACTGGGTGCTGCTTGTGTTGAACCGGCGCTTGATGATCATCCACGCGGTTGCCTCGAATCCCCCGACCGCCGACCCGGCGATGATCCACGCGAGCAACGACGATATGTCGAACACCTGGATTGCACCCCAGGTAGCAGCTCCCAAGACGCCACCACCAGCGGTGCCGACAAAGGTGTTTCGAAAGGCCTTGTTCATGCCCGCATTGTAGTGGGATTGCCCTGTGGAGGAAACCCGCTATAATTGGAACCATGAGGAAAACGTGACTTTGGGCGACGCCTTAGCTATGCTGACAAGCCCGACACTGAATCGAGAGGTCAACTTTCATTCCTAACTGCGTTAATAGCCGGACTCTTATTGCTAGGATTCCTGATCGGCATAATACCTGGGTTGCTGTCAGGACTTGTTGGTTGGCACACGAAAGTGGCGATCGTTCTTCCAGCCATTTGGATTGTAGGGTATGTTTGCCAGAGGGCTAAGAATTCTAGGGGTGTGTCCGTCATCACTTATGGCGTAGCTGTACTAGGTGCTGTGGGTTTTGGTTCGTCGGTATGGCTGTCCGGAAACATTATGTCGAATGACCAAATTGCAACAGAGGGAGATAGAGTGTCAGTCCACTACATGGGGACCTTGGATAGTGGTGAAGAGTTCGACTCTTCCCGGGACCGAGGGCCCCTTACCTTTGTCTTGGGCGCTGGACAGATGATCCTTGGGTTTGACGCTGCGGTTAACGGCATGCAGAAAAGCGATTCCAAAACCGTGCGGCTGGAACCTGCGGAAGCTTACGGGGAGCACAGCTATGAGTTTATTGTCGAGTTTCCCATCGACCAGTTGCCCGATGGTTTCACCGAGGGCAGCACGGTACAATTTCAGAACGGTGCTCAAGGAACCATCATGGAAGTAACCGCGGAGAAGTTCGTGGTAGATGCCAACCACAGGTTGGCTGGACAAGCCCTGACCTTTGAAATTGAGCTAGTTTCTATCGAATAGATATATGGTTCAAAGATGGACGCGTGCCTGGGCCTGCCCAGAGGACAGGAGTTGATATGGTGAACAACGGAGGGACGAATGCCGAGAGTCAGGTGGCCGTTCTCATAGATTTTGAGAACGTTGGCCTGAATTCGATCCAGTGGCTCTTTGACCAAATATCCGATATAGGCCGTATTACTATCAAGCGTGCCTATGCTGACTGGTCTACTGCCCGCAGCACACGGGAGCAGGTTCTCCAGCTTGGTATCGAGCCTGTCCACCTTTTCCATATGACCGGATCAGGCAAGAACTCCAGCGATATCCGGCTCGTCATCGATGCCGTTGATCTCCTTTATCAGTCCCCCATAGATACCTTTGTAATCGTCTCTTCCGATAGCGACTTCGTTCCCTTGGTGAGCAAGCTAAGGGCAGGAGGGAAATCCGTGATCGGGGCTGGCAGACAGGCCACGGCCTCCCGTGCGTTGGTCATATCCTGCGACAGATACTTTTACCTGGACCAGGATAATAGGCCGCGGCGGCAGGCACATGTTGCAAAGAAGACGCGGTCAAATGCCCTGTCTGACACCCTTATTCTTCGCGCTATGAAGGCTGCTATGGATGAAGATGGGAGGGTAGTTGGGAGCAAGCTTCGCCAGACCCTTCAACGTCTGGACCCCAGCTTCGATTTCCGCGCGCTGGGTCACTCCACCTTCACGAAATACCTGGAGGCGTCTTCTGAGGTAAGGGTAACCCGACCAAGGGGACCAGGAGATGTCAATGTGGAACTGGCGGACCTGAGCGCTCCTTCTGCTTCAGTGATTGAGCCTCTTGACTCAGAGGTATGGGGGCCCAAAATAGATGCGGCATGGTCTCAGCGAGCACCCAACCCTGGTCACTCGATACCGGGCCCCTCTGCGGCCGCGTCCGCAGCTGCGGTTCTTGGCGTACCCAAGCTGAGCGCCTCACACTACAAGACCCTTCAGAAACTTCTCGATGCCAGTGAGCGTCTGGGTAGCATATGGCGCAGGGACCGCAACGCCATCGTTCGACGATAGCAAACATCTTCGCCGAAAACTCCTTAGAGGTTATATTATGCAGGTCACACCCCATGTGTATTCGGTGCATGTTGCGGACACCGCCGCGGCTCACCCTGGAGGCTCCAATATCTTCTTTGCCGGTGACCCCTCCGAAGGCATGGTCATTGTTGACACCGGTGAGCAGGACAGGGAATGGACCAGACAAATACTAGATGGTTACGAACAGCTTGGCCGTCCGAAGATAATCGCAATAGCCATCACTCATGCTCACGGCGACCATATCGGAGGCCTTGACCGCATATTTGAGGTGGTTCAGGCTCCGGTCCGCTGCCATCCCAAGCTGGTTGGACGCCTGGGCGTGGTTGTCGGGGAGGATAACGTGGTAAAGCTGAAGGCGGGGGAGCGCATTGCAGCGGGAGGCGGTGTTTTTCTGAACGCCATTTTCACTCCCGGGCATGAAGAAGCCCACGTCTGTTACTACATGGCCCGCGACAGGGTGATGTTTACCGGAGACACCGTGCTCGGTGCCTCCTCCTCCACAGTGCAGGACCTGGCTGACTACATGAATTCCCTGGAGAAGCTATCGCGCTACAGGACCGAGGTCATCTGTCCCGGTCATGGCCCGGTTGTGCCCAAGCCTAGGGGCTCGCGACTTATATCATGGTACATCAGACATCGGAACGAGCGTGAGGAGCAGGTGCTGGAGTCTCTGAGAAAAGGCATTGGAGACGTGGGAGCAATGGTGAGGGATATATATCCTAGGAATCTGAACAAAGGGCTGCGAGGGGCCGCGGCAAGGAACGTCTCGGCTCACCTTGCCAAGCTGGTTAGGGAGAATAAAGTGGAGGTGGAGGTGCGCCCCGCCGTCTACAAGATCAAATAGAAGTAGCGGTAGCTAAAACGTTTCTCAAACAATACGTCCGCTGGCTCGGATACCAAGCCAGCGGACGTTCTGGTTCGTGTTGGAGGATGATGTAGCCTACTTCTTGGCGTTCTTCTCCTCGATCGCCTCAAGGACTGAGCCGGGTGTAATTGGTAGCGTCCTTATGCGAGCGCCGACGGCGCGACTCACGGCGTTGGCTACGGCTGCCAGGGGTGCGATGATGGGGTGCTCCCCTGCACCTCTCAGCCCATAG
>JASLXI010000077.1 GCA_030740415.1 Dehalococcoidia bacterium | reverse complement strand
AGGAGTGCCAGGGCCAACTTAGAGTTGGACATGCTGCATGAACCCAACAGAGAGATACGTGAGAGAAAGGGCCTAACATATCGTTTCTATGTGAATGGACTTTTGACAGGAATCGTCAGCCCTGTAGCAGGCTTCATGTCCAGCTTCTTCGGCATCGGTGGTGGGGTCGTGCACATGCCTGCGCTGGTGTACATCATGAAGATACCAACTCGAGTGGCCAGTGCGACCACCCTGGCGGTCCTTGTTCCCACATCATTCGCCGGTATTCTCAGCCATATACTCGCTGGACAGTTTGACGAAGGCTGGCGCAGAGCTGGACTGCTCGGTATCGGCGCGCTTGTGGGAGGACAGTTGGGCGTCTATCTGGGTAGGCGCGTAAATCAGAGGGTGATCTTGTTCATCCTTTCCCTGGGGCTTGTTGCTGTGGGCATACGACAACTCCTGGCTAGTTTCAGCGTTACCTCGTAAATTGGTAAATGGATACAAGGAATGCGTACTTGACTCTCCTAGGCAAGAGACTACACTGTCCATCATCGGGCACCACACAGGAGTGAAGAAATAATGGCCCAAGTGGAAACAAAGCAACGGACTGCCTGGGGCTTGATGATCGGCCTTGCAATGGGTCACGCGGTCAAGCATTTTTATCAGCAAGCCTTTCTTCTCCTGATACCTTCATTCAAGGAGGCCATGCTCCTAACTGATGTCCAAGTAGGCCTCTTTGGCACAGCCAGGACCATTGCCAGCTCTATCATGAACATGCCCGCGGGCATCATCGCAGACATGTGGCGGAGCAAAGTGGGTTTGATCCTCGCCGCCAGTCTCACAAGCCTAGCACTAGGATACCTCATAATTGGTCTGAGCAATGTTTACTGGATAGTGCTCTTGGGAGTGGCCGTCACAGGTTTAGGGACCTCCATGTGGCATGCACCGGCCTTCGGCACGCTGGGAGCCATATATCCTGACCGCCGAGCCACGGCCTTGGCAGTCCACAGAATGGGAGGCTCGATAGGAGATAGCATCTCTCCCATAATAATGGGATTGCTTCTGGGCGGTGTGGCGTTCTGGGGGCTGGAGTGGGGTGGCTTGAGTTGGCGAGTTCTGGCTATTATTCTGGTGGTCCCAGCTCTTCTTAGCGCCCTAGCAGTGTTGATATTCTATGGCAAGGCAACCGGAGTGGAGGGTACACGGGGAACTCAAGACCTAGCGACCTACCTGCGCTCTGCTCAGAACCTGCTTCGCAACGGCACAGTGGCGAGTATGGTCATGCTTACAAGCGTGCGGGCAATGGCCCACAACGGCCTTAACATATTCCTGATTGTCTACATGGACGAAGACCTTGGATTCTCCGCGTTCAAAATTGGCTATCATATTGCGCTCCTCACACTCTTTGGCATTGGCTCTGCGCCCATACTAGGCTGGATGTCAGATAAGATCGGCCGCCGCCCGGTGATATCTGTCGGACTGGGTGCGATGACCATTCTCATCTCGTCGCTACTGGTTTTTGGAGCGGGGCTCCCCTTTGCCATTATCCTGGCATTGCTTGGGGTGTTCCTCTACTCGATTAACCCAGTTATGCTTGCCACCGCGATCGATGCTGTCCCCAGAGGGACCGAGGCATCCGTGACAGCTCTTATGTTCACAGGGTCTGCCATATTCGGTGCCATCTCGCCCGTCGTGGCCGGGCGCTTGCGTGAGGTGTACGGGATGGACGGTGTGTTCTTGTACACGGGTATCATTGTGGGACTTGTCACCTTGGCCTCCCTGCTGGTGCCCATGCGGAGGGCTTCTTAGCAGAAGCCCGAGCCAAGCAGCGCAGAACACCCATAGTCGTCGTCTTCCGGGTATTCTAGGCTCCAAGCTCAGGCTGATATCGCGTAGGCAATGGCTCCAAGACGAAACGCTTTGTCGATCGTCCGGTTATCTACTATGCGTCCCCAGTTTGGGCCAAAAGTGGACGGACATTCTGGAAACAGGAAATCTTAGGCTGAGGTCAGCTCCGACGGAGCGATCCGAACGGTGGTGGCAGCCTGAGATAGAGATAGTACAACCCTTACCTACGCGCTTTTCGACATCGACCTATCGTTGTACACCGTGGGCAGCCGCTTCTGAGTACGCTTCAGGACAGGAAGCGGCTGCTTTTCTACCATGTCGGTGGACGGTCTGGAGATTACGCAGTAAATAGGCTGATTGTGGTTGTCGATAGGTCACGTTAGCCTGGAAAGAGGGACGAAGTGGTCTAAGCCTGAGATCACGCACCTACGCATGGGTCATGGCCCCGCCGTCCACAAAGATGGTCTGGCCGTTCACATAGCTGCTCGCATCGGAGCAGAGCAGCACTAATAAGGGCACGATCTCCTGAGGCTTACCCAGTCGACGCGACGGGAGGTAACGGACCAGTGGCTGCTCCTGCTGCTGTTCAAGGGCAATATCCTCCAGGGTGTACCATGCCGTTCCAATGCCGTTGACCGTGATTCCATTTCGTGCCCATTCGAGGCCCATAGCACGGGTGAGTTGCCCTATTGCACCCATGCTGGCGCAGTAGACACTCTCGTTGGATACACCGCGTTCTGCTAAGACTGAACAGAGATTGACTATGCGTCCGCTGCCCTGCTTAACCATATATCTACCTGCTTCTTGGCAGGACAAGAAGACGCTCTTCACGTTGCGGTCCATAACCCCATCATACTCGGCTGGTGTAATCTCCAAGATCGGCTTGGCAAACTCCACCTGAGTATCGTTCACCAGCGCGTCGATCCGTCCCAGGGAGCGGGCGACCTTCCGCATGGCCTGTCGAACAGCCGCTGGGCGCCTGAGATCTGCTTGAATGGTGAGAACTCGACGGCCATATTCTTTCACGGCCTCTGTTGAGGCCTCTAATATTTCCTGACGGTGACCAATCAAGGCTAAATTGGCCCCAGCCTCTGCTAGGCCGGCCGCGAGAATGGGCCCCCATCCGCGGCCACCCGTGGTCAGCACAACCACTTTTCCCGAGAGATTCCATTCTTGTGGAATAGGCATAACAACTCCTCTAGTCTTGAAGTGGGATCAAGGGCGCGTAGCCCGTAGTAGCGGCCCCTCCTGCCATGGCCCCTCCATCACAGTAGAACATCTCTCCGTTCATATAATCTGAGGCATCGGATGCCAGAAAGACTGCCAGCGGAGCTAGGTCTGATGGAGCGCCGGCCCGCCCCATTGGCAAGAAGGCTAGTCGTGGGTTGAGCTCGTCGTTGGTGGGTCCTTCCCTTGTGGGGAACATTCCCGGCACGATGCAGGTACTTGTTATGCCCACGGAACCGTACGTGGCAGCCAAGACTCGGGTCAGTTGGATAATGCCCCCTTTAGCGGTCCCGTACATGAAACTACCCCGTTGGCCGCGCAGTCCCTGGCCAGATGAGACGTTGATGACCCTGCCTTTTCCCCTATCTACCATGTACTTCATAATGGCACGGCTGCAGTAGAAAGCACTGGTCAGGTTTGTGTCGATGCCTATGCGCCATTCCTGGTCTGTAATCTCCCACATGGGTTTTCCGGGTGTACCACCTCCGGCATTGTTGATAAGCACATCTACTCTCCCGAACTCGGCCAGTATCTGTTCGAACAGAGCGTTCACCTGCTTAGAATCGGTCACATCGGTAGAGATCGCCAGGGCCCGTCGTCCCATATCACGGAACTCGGCGGCGGCCTCCTCGATAGGTCCGTGTCTACGGCCGGCCACGACTATATCGGCCCCGGCCCGGGCCAGATGGCGCGCCATCTCTCGCCCAAGCCCCGTACCTCCACCCGTTACGACAATCACTTTATCATCCAGGCTCAACTTCTCCAGCATCTGCTGCCTCCTTCATGAGTGGTCTTCGGCGCGTGATAAAGCCATATTGGGTTCTGGTGCACCTTATGCTATACCACAGCCAAGTTCACGTATTGTATTTCCTAAGACTTCAGGAGGAAAGTGGTTCTTAGTGTCTGGATGGTAGTTGTCCCTGACTGATGAGTGAGACACGAAATGGATGGTAGGTCTACCGAAATAATATTGGCAAATGATCGAGTGTCAGTCAGTATACTTTACAAACGTCAAATCTGGTCTGTAGAGCTATTGAAGTGACATTGAGTAGGAGAACATCGAGAGAGGCTACGAAGAAACCACTAAATTGGGAGCCTCACCGTCTTGATCTCTTCAATCAAACAGTGCCCCATTATCGCTGACTGCTAACAGCCAAGCGCGACGTTGCCGCGTCGTGTTTTGTAGTTCTCTTTTAGGCTGAGGAGCTGCTGGTTGTAGGCTGGGGAAGAGATGACATCCGTAGTCATTATGTAGGCGTCCTCATGGTTGTCGGTGTAGTACCCTTTGCGTATTCCAACTTGGCTGAAGCCATACTTGGAGTACAGGGACTGGGCCACGTGGTTGGAGACCCTCACCTCCAGAGTCACTACTCTAGACTGGTTCCTCATTGCCATCTCGATGGAGGCCATGAGCAACAACTCTCCTAGTCCGTTGCCACGCAACCATTCACGGACTGCAATGCCAGTTATGTGTGCTTCGTCCGTCATGAACCAAATTGCGACGTAGCCGGCAATATGGTCTGCGGAGCCTGCGGGGAGTAGGGCAGAGGTTCTTCTATGAAGCAGGCGTTTCCAGACTCCCTTGAGCCCATTTTCTTCTGTGGTCCTACTTGCAATATACGGTTTGTGGGAAGCCGACGAGAGTAGGTGGTCTTCTTCTGGGAGCTTGTAAGCGACTAAGACACTGGCCTTCTCATTGGACAATTCCCGCTTGAAAGGCGTGGGAGGCAACGTGGTTGGAAAGGCCCCCTTCTCTATCTCCGCAAGGTGGGCTACGTCTGTTTCTCTGGCGAGCCTGATGGCATAGGGCACGGCGGATTCTTTCTGAACTCTGACCTGCATCGGTAGCGCGGATTCTATCATGACTGCCCAGGGACTGCTACCCCATGCCGAGAAGTGATACTTAGAGAGCCCTTTGATGCTGGTTTGCCTGTCATTTTGCCGTATGCTAAACTGCTGGCGAGCGCTCTGCTGTTGGCTGTGTATATGATTGGCAACCGCGTGGCGCCGGATACCGATTCCTGGCTCGTCGTTCGATATGGAAAGCTCATCACCTGAAGGCCGACCCAGTGGCATTCTGGGAACAACCCCCCTGTTCATCCTGATTGCTACGCTGATGGCTGACCAGGTAACAAAAAAGCTGGTCGTTCTTACCATGCACCTTGGGCAGTCAGTGCCGAGCTCAGGATTGTTTCGACTAACCTATGTCACCAACTCGGGCAGCGCCTTTGGGTTCTTTTCCAACCAAACCCTGTTCCTTATCCTGGCATCCTTTGTAGGCATTGGTGTATTGCTGACTTTCTATCGCACCAACCCTATCAACAGTAGTCTGTTGCGTCTCAGCCTAGGGCTTCAGCTAGGGGGCGCCGTAGGCAACCTGGTGGACCGAGTGCGCTTGGGTTATGTGGTGGACTTCATCGATGTTGGGGCGTGGCCAGTGTTCAACCTGGCTGACTCTGCAATCGTGGTTGGACTAATCGGTCTCCTCTGGACCTTGACATCGACGAAGAGTAAGGCCATTCCTGGGCCAAGGCCGACTAAGGAAAGTATGCTACCTTCAGTAAGGTCTGTGGAAGAAGGCGGTCAGGGCGGTGAGATGGATACAACTTCGGTATCCGACAAAAGCGTCTCAGAAAAGAGAGAGAAGACGTGGGA
>JASLXI010000076.1 GCA_030740415.1 Dehalococcoidia bacterium | reverse complement strand
TCTCAAAGGGACGCTTTTCTTAGAGAGCGTCCCTTTGTATTACCTGGAATTGCTTGGCGTAGGAGAGATGATATGGAAGATGGGGTCGAGGGTGTAATCAAGAAGCTCATCGTTGAGCGCGGCAAGATCACCTTCGCTCAGTTCATGGAGATGGCCCTTTTCTCGTCTCGCGGAGGCTACTATACCTCTGAGCAACATCTGAAAGAGAAGGACTACTACACCGCGCCTGTAGCCCACCCTGTCTTCGGCGCTTTGGTGTCGCTCCAGTTGGAGCAGTTGTGGGAGCTCATGGGTTCGCCCTGTCCCTTTTACGTGCTGGAAGTGGGTGCAGGAGGTGGTGTCCTAGCTCAAGACGTGAAGGTATATTCTTCGGGTCTAACCTCAGCATTCTCCGACGCTCTGGAATACATTGCTGTGGACTACAATACTCCCCCGGGTTCCCCAGAGGATGTTCACTTTATCAAGTCCCGCGGTTTGCCAGTCAGGGATATGGTCGGCTGTGTTCTCTCTAACGAGCTCTTCGATGCCTTTCCCGTCCACCGCTTTGTCATACGGGAGGGCCGTGTCAAGGAAATCTACGTCTCGTTAGAGGAAGGTGAACTCGTGGAGATCATTGACGAGCCTCCTACACCGCGGCTGGAACGGCAACTATCTGACCTCGGTCTGAACCTACCTGAGGGGTTTCAGGGAGAGGTCAATCTGGCGATGGACGACTGGATAGAAGAACTGTCCCATGTACTGAAACGAGGTTTCGTGCTCACTTTCGACTACGGCTATAGTGCTAATGACCTGTACTCCCCGGCGCGGTCCCGCGGCACGCTGCGTTGCTACTACAGGCACGTCCTGGAGGGCAACCCATACCGGAGAATAGGCCGTCAGGACATCACGGCCCATGTGGATTTTTCGTCATTAATGAGTTCGGGGGAAGAGCATGGACTGTCGTCCTTGGGTTTCACCACCCAAAGAGAGTTTCTGCAAAATCTGGGATTCTCTCGGTTCTTGGACTCCCTTGGCAGTATGGAGTTATTCCAGAGAGAAAGGGACGCCAATCGAATGGGCATGCTGGAGCTGGTCAAGGAAGGTGAGATGGGTGACTTCAAGGTGCTGGCTCAGGCAAAAGGCCTTGAACATGATCTCAGTCTGCTGGGCTTTGATTCCAAGAGTTCTTTGAAGGGGAGGGAAAGATTTAAGGTGGACAAGACACTTCCGCCGGTCCCTCTTCTATCGACGGAGCATATTGACCTCATGGCAGGTCGTTATCCCCACCTCTCTTGGGAGTGGGAAGCCCTGTGGCCTTCCGGGAAGGAGGAATAGTAACCTGGTTGAGAAACATACCTGCTTCGGCCTTCTTGTGCGCTAGTATATTCCATTCAGTCACTCTCTTAGGCTGGGATACTGCAGAGTGTCAGTCGACTAAATGGTTGGTTGTCCCGTTTGTGATTGACTCCATTAAATGGACCCCCTCTTCGTCAGGTCTCCCAAAATTGGCTCAATACCTGTGAAATTCATAGGGCAATCCTTGGGTCAATGCTTCGGAGATCTTGGTTCCGTATGCCTCGTCGTCCGATCTTGCCACAAGAATTCTTAACCGAGAACCCCATTCATGGTCGATAGATTGCACGGTGTCAAAGCCGAGAACCTCGGAACAAAGACCGAGACGAGGCGCGCCATAGTTGAGCCCCGCGAAGTGCACGTCGAGAATTGGTTTGACGACCTCCTCATGGAAGAGGCGGAGAAGTTCGAGTCCAGGTATGAAATTTGGCATGAGGCCCTCTACCCAAAGGTACAGAACACTTAAACCAGATGTGCAGGTCTTCACTTTAGCGCAAAAAAGTTGAAACTGGCATCCTAGACCGATTCACTTGGCCGTCCGAGAGGCCAAGCCTGCCGAGCCACACCAGCGTAGCAGGATGTTTCTGTCCTTACCTTCCACCTACTCCAGCCGCTTCCTTAATAAGCGGATTGCGTCCTCTATTCCATCGGGGTGATCGAAGACCGCCGAGCCTGCGACCACCACCTGCGCTCCTGCCTTGGCTACCAGCGGCGCGGTGTCGACGTTTATCCCTCCGTCCACCTCAAGCTCAGCCTGGATTCCTCGGTTATTCAGGATATTCCGGATCATCGATACCTTCTCAGGGCTTTCTGGGATGAATTTCTGAGCAGGGAGTCCCGGATTCACTGTCATCACCAACACCTGATCCAGCCATTGCAAAGCTCCCTCGATGGCCATCACCGAGGTGCCGGGGTTTATTGCTACCCCAGCCCTAGCCCCGTGCTCTTTTATCTGAGCGATGGCCCAGTGGAGATGGGTGCATGCCTCCGCGTGCACTGTGACGATGTCCGCACCCGAGTCTAGGAAGGAGGCGATGTGTTTCTCAGGCTCTTCTACCATCATGTGTATGTCGAGGGGCAAATGGGTCCACTTCTTGATGGCCTCTACCGTGCGCGGCCCCCAGGTAAGTGCGGGCACAAAGTGGCCGTCCATTATGTCCACGTGAATGAGGTCTGCACCAGCTCGAGTAACCTCCGAGACCTGCTCCCCTAGCCGCGCGAAGTCTGCCGACAAAATGGAAGGCGCCAGCTTTATGGTGTTCATCGCGACCACCTGGTCTTTGGGTCGATGTCGTAGAGAAGCTGCTGTAATGCGGTCTGGTACTTTCTCTCATTTACCCAGTCTGAGAAGTCGAGGACGTGGGTCGCAAACACGTCTGCCTTTTGGTCGTGTTGCCATCCATTCAGTGTGTAACTGTCCAGACGTATTTGGAACAGCACGTCTTCATTCAGGAGGTCGAGTTTTAGGACGCGCGTTTCTGCCTGCTTCTTGCGACGAATGTCTGCAGTCTTTAGCATTGCCTCTTTCTATAGGGCACGCCGTCCATTTGCAAGGAGTTTTGTGAACAGATGGTCAACATCTTATCGTCGTCCTTAATGGGACGGCCAATTCTTGTGCCCATACCCTTCTACCTGCAACCGTGTTCCGGACATATTCTAAGCTGGGTATGCAAACGGCATTCAGGTCTCTATATAGCCAGGTAGCAAACTCTTCATCTACAGAAGAATAGCTTACGAAGCAACCGTAGTATTTTCTCTCACTGTTTATCTGTAACACCAAGGCCACTCACCTAGTTATCGGTAGCTCTCTCCAGCAATCGGTGAGCCTCTTTCAAAGCCTCCTCGACTCGCCGAGGGCTGGTCCCTCCGGGCACGTCCCGGCCGGCGATGGAGGACTCCATGCTGATGGCGAACACGTCCTCGTCAAAGCGAGGGGACAGTTTCTTGTAGTCTTCCAAGTGCATCTCCGACAATTCCTTGCCTTGGGCATCGGCGTAGCGCACCAGTTTGGACACAATGCCGTGTGCGCTACGGAAAGATTCACCCTTACTCACGAGATAATCGGCCAGGTCCGTCGCCAAAATGTTACTATCTTGGGCGGCCTCTCTAGTGCGCTTTGCATCGACCGTCAATGTGCTCATCATGCCAGTGAATGCCTCCAAGGTGCTCAACAGCGTATCTACCGTGTCGAAGAAGCCCTCCTTGTCCTCCTGCAGGTCGCGGTTGTAGGTGAGGGGCAGGCCCTTGAGCATGGTGAGAATGCCCATCAGGTGACCGTACACTCGGCCCGTCTTGCCCCGGGCCAGCTCGGCGAAGTCCGGGTTGCGCTTCTGGGGCATAATGCTACTGCCCGTGGTGTAGTCATCCCCCAGACGGACGAAACCGAACTCCTGGGAGGACCATAGCACCAATTCCTCGGCCAGGCGGGATAGGTGCATCATGCAGACGGCGGCGTCGGCATGATACTCCACCAGAAAGTCCCGGTCAGCGACGGTGTCCATGCTGTTGGGGCTTATCCCACTGAACCCCAGCTCCTTGGCAACGAACTCCCGGTCGATGGGATATGGGACCCCGGCCAGTGCACCGCTGCCAAGGGGAAGAATGTCGGTGCGGTGTAAGCACTCCTGAAAGCGCTTCCAGTCTCGCTGAAGCATGTGGAAGTAGGCCAGCAGATGATGGGAGAAGAGGACGGGTTGGGCACGTTGAAGGTGTGTGTAGCCCGGGACGACCACCGCTCGATGAGCTTCCGCAGCGGCGAGCAGGGCTGCCTGAAGAGCTTTGAGTTTCTCTAGGGTATCTCCTATGGTCTCTTTGCAGTACAGGCGCATGTCTGTGGCCACCTGGTCATTGCGGGAGCGGCCAGTGTGGAGCTTCCCTGCCACGTCGCCTATCTTCTGGAAGAGCCTTGCCTCGATATTCACGTGTAGGTCTTCCAGGTCTGCTCTCCAGGGGAAGGAGCCTTCCTCTATCTCCTGTCGTATGCTGCTCAGGCCCATGCCTATACGCTCGGCTTCTTTGTCCGTGATGATGCCCTGCTTTGCCAGCATACGCACATGAGCCATCGACCCGGCCACATCCTGGCGATACAGGCGGCGGTCGTAGTGGATGGAGGCGGTGTAGGTTCTCTTATTTTCCTCAGCCATCAGCTTGTTATGTAAAGGATGACGGTACTTATGTCCTTATTATTGGAGTCGAACAGCATTCCTCCTAGCTACTCGTTACCTTCGTTCAACTCCGGAAGCTCGAGGAGCTGAACTCTGGCCTGGGTACGTCCAGCCAGTCCGTAGATGTGGATGAACCCCTCCGAGGCGCGATGATCGAAGCGGTCTCCCGTGTCGTAGGTAGCTAGATCGTGCTGATAAAGCGAGTAGGTTGAGCTCCTGCCTACCACAGTACAATTGCCCTTGAATAGCTTCAGGCGGATTGTACCAGAAACGTAGCGCTGTGTGCTCTTCACGTAGGCATCGAGGTCTTGGTGGAAACCGGTGTACCACAGCCCGTTGTACACGTGCTCGGCGTACTCCTGTGCCACCTTCTCTTTGAGTCGAAGCTGGTCCCTGCTCAAAGTGATGCTTTCCAATGCTCTGTGTGCTGCGTGGAGTAGCGTCGCGGCCGGGGCCTCGTACACCTCTCGGGACTTTATGCCTACCAGGCGATCTTCCAGGTGATCTACCCGTCCCACGCCGTGCTCGCCGGCGATGTCAGCGAGGTGCTGAATCAGGGCGACACCCTTCATCTCCTGGCCGTCTAGGGCTACGGGAAACCCGTGATCGAAGGACACCTCTAGGTACAGGGGGGTCTGGGGAGTTTCTTCAATGGGCTTGGTCCACGCGAAGGCTTCCTCTGGCGGTTCCTGCCAAGGGTCCTCTAGGTTCCCCGCTTCTATACTGCGGCCCCACAGGTTCTCGTCCACGGAATATGGATTGCGATATCCAATGTCCAGAGGCACGTTTCGGCTCTGGCCGTACTGGATCTCCTCCTCACGGGTCATATTCCATTCCCTGGCGGGGGCGATTATGCGAAGGGATGGGTCCATGCCAGCGATGCTAAGATCGAAGCGTACCTGGTCGTTGCCCTTGCCGGTACAGCCATGGGCCACTACCTGGGCTCCTTCCCGATGGGCAACTTCCAGCAAATAGCGGGCTATGAGGGGGCGCCCCAGGGCAGTCGCCAGGGAATATTGCCCCTGGTAGATGGCTCCTGCCTGCAAGGCCGGGAAGACGAAGTGTTTCACAAAGTCTTCCTTGCCATCCACCGTAAGGGCTTTGATGGCACCTGCAGCAAGAGCCCTTTCCTGCACGTCGCTTCTTCCCTGTCGGCCACCCATGTCTGCAGTCAGGGTTATGACCTCGGCATCGTAGGTTTCCCTCAGCCAGGGAATAGCCACAGAGGTATCGAGACCACCGC
>JASLXI010000075.1 GCA_030740415.1 Dehalococcoidia bacterium | reverse complement strand
TATCTGAAATGAAAAGGTTGTTGTCGGCAAAAGGTGGTTTACTGGTCACGCTTCTATTAGTCATGGCCTTGGGGTCAGGCACGGCATTGGCAGGACGTCAGGCATCGGTGTCCACCCAGGACGCTCTTACCAGAACGGATGGGGCCAGCATAGTTGCGAGCTCTCTTTGCACGGGAAATGACGTTGAATTCAGCGTGTGGGGTTCCGGGTTTGCCTCGGGAGAAATAGTTATCCTCTCCGTGGTGAAAGACGCGGACACCGCTATCATCTGGTCCACGGGGAACGCGAATGTGGCAGGGGCGTTTGAGATAACCAAGACACTAGCGACCAAGCCCCCGAATAAGACTAGTGATATAGCAAGATTTCCTGGTGCGGGACTCTTCTCAGTTGAAGCCCTCAGTGTGAAGGGTCGCTTGGCCACGACCCCGGTGTTGTTTGTCGATGACAAATGCACAGCCTAACAACACCGTGTAGGATGGGGTAACCCCCACCAGTTCCTGAATATGGGCGTAATGAATAGGGGCGGCTGTCATGTGAGGCGGCCGTCTCTATTCATCTTGAACACGCAAGACTAGCCTAGTTCGGACGTTACCGCTCTGGCCACCTGCACCTGCTTGATACGCCGGCCCATGGTAGAGATGACCTTGATAGTTAGGCCGTCCACCTTCGCTTCATCGCCAGGGACGGGCATCTTGCCCAACTGTTGATATAGCAGTCCTCCCAGCGTATCAAAACCTTCACCCCGAAGATTTACGGAGAAGGCCTGGTTGACCTCCTCCAGGGAGATGCGGGCGTCCATGATGGCCTCGCTTTCGCTGAGCATCTCTCGCAGGGGTTCACCTATATCGAATTCGTCCTCAATCTCTCCCACTATCTCTTCCAGAAGATCTTCCACGGTCACCAACCCGGCGGTGCCTCCATACTCGTCTACCACAATAGCGATCTGAATATGGTTCTCCTGGAAGTCCCTCAGCAGGTCGTCCAGGCGCTTGGAGACTGGGATAAAGAGGGGAGGGCGAACAATGTAGTCCAAACTGACCTCGGTATCCTCTGTGGCTAGGTTGCGGAGTATGTCTCGGGAGTGCACTACTCCGACGATGTTATCCAGGGATTCTTCAAATAGGGGTATGCGACTATGCCCGGTCTCCCACATCATTTTGGCAACCGGGAGCAGTGACGATGTGGTTTCAGCCGCCTGGATATCCATTCTGGGAACCATGATTTCCCGTGCGGTAGTCTCATCCAATTTCAATATAGAGGTGATCATCCTACGCTCGTGGGGCGCCAGGTCGCCTCCGTCCTGATTCTCGGAGATTCCGCTCGTAACCCCACCAGGCAGGCTTGCAGAGGATTCGTATGCACCAAGACTGTCGCCGTTTCTTTTGGAGAAGGCCGTCGTGATACGGCTCTGCAACCTGAACAGAGGGATTGCGAGCATCGCCAGGGGCCAAAGGAGCGGGATTACATTGCCAGCCTTACCACCCCACCGTTCACCTATGCCATCTGAGGCACCTCGTATCACTACCAGTAGTACAATGAGTCCGACAACTCCCAGGGTCACACTCCACCATCGAGAGGTGAGGGCTCCTATCAGGGTTACACTCGCCGCGACCATCGTGGTGATAAGCCCAAGCTGTATTAGGGTGCGTACACCCCCGTTGTGAAGCAGAGCCCTAGCTCTTAGTCGAAGGGTGCCCTCTTCTCCCAATCCGTTACCCGGAGGCGACACAAGTAAATGCTTCTCTACAGAAGAGAACACGGCATAGAAAATCAGAGAAATGATTAATACTATGGCTTTTAACGAACTATCAGGGTCCAAAACTTACTGCCCCCCCGAAGGCTGCCGCTCGGACATGAGCCATCGGCGACTGTGCTGTATAGTACTGTGTCTGGATGAAATAGATTGCACCATCACTCCTGTGTTGGCTGAGGTCTTCCATTGGGTACTCTCTTTGCTGGGATCCCAACCACTAAAGCACCAGCAGGCACGTCCTTGGTCACCACAGACCCTGCTCCAGTACTTGCCCCGGCTCCGATCCTCACCGGCGCTACCAGCATGCAGTCGGATCCTATGAATGCACCCTCTTCAATGATAGTCTGGTGCTTACCAATCCCGTCGAAATTGCACGTCACTGCACCGGCACCAACGTTGACGTTATGACCCACCCACGAGTCGCCCACATAACTAAAATGGCCCACTTTGGTACCTTTACCGAGTCTGCTGTTCTTGACCTCGGCGAAGTTACCAATGTGTACACCCGTCTCGATGTGGGAGTCGGGACGAACGTGGCTGTATGGACCTACTTCAACCCTCTCTTCCAGTACAGCTTCCTCTATGACCGAGTGAAGTACGCGGCAACCGTCGGCTATGACTGAACTCTCAATTATGGAGCCCGGCCCTATTTGGCACCCCTTTCCTATCACCGTGTTGCCGCGTAGAAAAGTGTTGGGGTAGATGGTGGTGTCTTGCTCCAACTCAACGGTGACGTCTATGAATGCGGGGTCCATAACAGTTACGCCGTTCAAGAGCCATTTATTGTTTATCCTACGCTGCACAACTTCCCTGGTCTTGGCTAGTTGGATTCCATCGTTCACCCCGAGAGCTTCTTCATTGTCTTTCAGGAGCACGGCTTCCACCTTCCGCCCCTGGGAGGCTGCTTCGGCTACCAGATCGGTTAGATAAATCTCTCCCTTGGCAGATGGTGATAGTTTCTCAAGAGCGTTCCAGAGCCAGGGGGATTTGAGGCAGTAGATTCCTACATTGATCTCCGACACCCCTGCAGCAGCGGCATTCAATTCCGCCTCCTCAACTATTGCCGTTACGTTTTCATCCTCATCTCTGATTACCCGTCCCATACCATCCAAGGAAACCCCATCGCAAGTCAGAATGGTCAGGTAAGCCTGACTGGAGCTATGGTGCTGGATCAAGGCGCGCAGGGTGTCCGGAGTTATCAGTGGTACGTCCCCATTAATTACCAGGACATCTCCCTGGTAGTCGCCTAAAAGGGTTTGGGCTTTGGAGAGAGCGTGGCCAGTTCCCAGCGGTTCCCTTTGCTCCACCAGCGTAGCATGCTGCATTACGACATCGCATATATCAGGGGAGTCGGGAGGCACAACTGCCACAGTGTCGTAGAAACCAGCGTCGCGAAGGGAGTCGGCCACAAGTCCGACCATCTCGCGGCCACAGATAGGCTGGAGAACCTTGGGTACACTGGACATCATTCGGGTTCCCCTACCTGCGGCCAATATAACTGCCCGCCAGTTATCCACTTCTACACCGATAAGAAAGGGCAACCCTATCTCTGCTCATACGCAAGAACAGAAGCTACCCTCTCAAGAAAGCTCTGGGCAAAAACTCATCCTAGGGGGATGATACCACGATACATTTTTGACTGTCAAGGAACGGGAGAGGCGCATAACGTAGAGCGGTCGCTGTAATATGGTGTGATTCGTAGCATAATGCCAGGCAAGAAATACCTGTTGACAGCAGTTGGGGCGATTCCAGCAATGTGCTATGCTATACCATCGGGAGGAGAGGTGGCCGAGAGGCTGATGGCGCCGCTCTCGAAAAGCGGTTCCCGATTGCATCGGGACGTGGGTTCAAATCCCACCCTCTCCGCCACTGGCTTCAGTGTAGAAAGCAAAACTGGCTGCCGGAGAGGTGCTGGAGTGGCCGAACAGGCGCGACTGGAAATCGCGTAGGGGAGCAATCCTCTCATGGGTTCGAATCCCATCCTCTCCGCCGACACCTGATCCACCAACCCTAACCGGAAGAGCGCGATGCCCAGGAATACGGGGTTCTTTTGACGAAACTGACCACATCTGCACTGCAAACCACGTTGCTAGTAGCAGCAGTCAGTGGGTTACTAGCCTGTACTGTTGATGAGTCGGCTTCGGTGCAGGATGGTGGAAGACTGAGATTAGCCACAACCACGAGCATGTACGATACAGGGCTGTGGGATTTACTGGAACCCATGTTTGAGGACAAACACGGTGTGGAGCTTGATATTATCGTAGCAGGCACAGGTGAAGCCTTGGAGGCGGGCCGTCGTGGTGATGTGGATGTTCTTACCATCCACGATAGGAGCAGAGAAGAAGAGTTCGTTGCCCAGGGATACGGCATACAGCGATACCCTATAGCGCACAATTATTTCTTTATAGTAGGGCCAGAAGACGACCCAGCGAGGATTCAGGACCTCGAGCCAGAGATGGCATTTCGGGAGATAATGAGACAGGGCCAGATCAATCCCAGCAAGATTAGATTCGCGTCAAGGGGAGACAGCTCGGGCACCCAAGCCAGAGAAAAGGCCCTGTGGCAGATTGCAGGCCTCGATTACGAATCCGTGCGGAACTCTGGAAGGTGGTATCTTGAAGCCGGGGTGGGCATGGGCGCCATATTGACCCTGGCTGATGAGAAATCCGCCTACACTTTGACAGTGAGCGGTACATACCTGGCATTCAAGGATAAGCTAAAGCTGGTTCCCCTAGTGGACGGTGGAGGGCCACTGCTGAATGTGTATTCAGCTATCGCCATTAACCCGGAAAAGCACTCCAACACTAATGCAGTCATGGCCGAAAGGCTCATTCAATTCCTCACATCGGAGGAGGTCCGAGACGCGATAGATAACCATGGACTCCACCAGTATGGAACGCCACTCTTCGCAGCTGCCAGGGGACAGGAGCCTCAATGACAGCACCAATCTGGCATGGCAAAACCACACTAAGTTCTGGAAACCTTGCAGGGGAAACGGCTTTGCTTAGCACCTTGTTATGTAGGAGTTGGTGATCCTTTGGACCTGGTGATAGATAGCTTTCTCACGGCCCTTAACCTCATATTTGCGGGAGACCGCGAGGTGTTCAGCATAACTGGTAGGACATTGCTGATATCCTCTGCCTCCACATCCATTGCCGCCTTGATATTCGTTCCAGTTGGAAGTCTAATATATTTTCATAACTTCCCTGGTAAAGGGCTTCTAATCAACATCATCCAGACGCTCTTCAGCATGCCCACGGTGTTTGTGGGCCTTCTAGTGTTCATCACATTTTCACGAGAAGGACCTCTGGGTGGCTTTGGGATACTGTTCTCGCCCACGGCTATCGTAATCGGTCATGTAGTCCTCATATCACCGATCATGACAGGCCTGACCATATCTGCTCTGAGGGGAATACCCCCTGAGATTCAGGATACCGCCATGTCCCTAGGTGCCAGCAGGCTACAGACGATATACACCATTGTCAGAGAAGCCAGGTATGGGGTATCTACCGCAGTACTCTTGGGGTTTGGGCGCGCCATCTCCGAAATAGGCCTTGCTATAATCGTTGGAGGAAACATAAACGGGTATACACGGACTCTAACCACGGCCATGTCTCTTGAGGCATCCATAGGCAACTTCGAACTGGCAATTGCTCTGGGAATTATACTGGTGTCCCTAGCACTGGCAGTTAACATCTTGGTAAGCCGACTCCAGCACAGGTAACAAGCATTGATTACCATCAGAGACCTCTCCAAGCGATACGACGGTTATACCGCTCTGAAGAATATAGACCTAGATGTTCCAGCTCACACTCTGACGGCCATAATAGGGCCCAGCGGGTCTGGGAAGACAACCCTTCTGCGCCTGATCGATCTCCTGGAAGAGCCAACCTCAGGACAAATAAACTTCGATGGGGTGGGCACACCAACATCTGAGGGTGCCAGGCTGGAGATGCGGAGAAAGATGGTCATCGTCTTCCAGAAGCCCGTTGTGTTCAGTGGCAGCGTCTATG
>JASLXI010000074.1 GCA_030740415.1 Dehalococcoidia bacterium | reverse complement strand
CGGGGCGATTTTGTTGAATCTACAATAATATAACAGGGGTGTCATTCAGGGGTTGCAAGGGGCCGGAGGGGGAATTTTCAGCGAGTTCTTAAGCGGTTATTGTTTAGGTTTTGGCATAACCTTATAATTCAAGCTGGGATGAGAAAATGAGAGTGATTTACATGGGGACGCCGGCTTTCTCGGTTCCTCCCCTGGACCTCCTCGTAGAGACTGGGTACCAGGTGGTTGGGGTCTATACTCAGCCGGATAGACAAGCTGGGAGGGGGCGGAGCATGCTTGCACCTCCGATCAAGGGGTATGCAGAGGAGCACGGGCTCAGGGTGCTTCAACCCACCTCTTTAGGGCTCCCCGATGTTTATGCTGAGCTTGCCTCCCTCAAGCCGGACATCATCATTATAGCCTCCTACGGTAAGATTCTGCCGAAGGAGGTGGTAAATCTGCCGCCCCTGGGATGTGTAAACATACATCCATCGCTCCTGCCGCGCCACAGAGGCCCTTCTCCGGTGGCCTTCACAATCTTGGAGGGCGATGAAGCAGCTGGAGTAACACTGATGCTCCTAGACGAGGGAACGGATTCAGGGCCGATAATTGCCCAGGAGGAGAAGCTCCAATTGCCCCAGGATACGGTGGCGACGCTGACCGATAGGTTGTTCCGTGCGGGAGCGGAGTTGCTCGTACGAAGCCTCCCCCGCTATCGCCAAGGCGGCCTTGTGCCCCGGCCCCAGGAGGAAGCCCAGGCGACCTATGCTCGAAAGCTGACCAAAGAAGACGGGCTCATACAGTGGAACCTTTCGGCGGAGACCCTGTGGCGCCAGGTGCGCGCCTACTCTCCCTGGCCCGGCTCCTATACCCACTGGCAGGGGAAGCTGCTCAAAGTACTGGATGCAGTGCCCCAACCAGGAGGCCCCTCGGGGCCTCCTGGTAAAGTAGTGTTCTTGGAGACTAGGGCACCTGTGGCTGTAGGCGTGGTCACCGGAGAGGGGGTCCTGAGGCTCAAGAGGGTCCAGCTTGAGGGCAGGAGGGATGTGGGTGCAGGAGATTTCCTACAGGGGTATGAGGGATTCGAAGGCTCCGTCCTGCCCTGCTGAATCTGTAGGTGGACTAAGCGCCTACAGTCTCTCCATCGCGACTGGGACGAAGACGAGGAAAACGCCCCCAATTCACAAATTCTCCAACCATGTCACATTGTAATCATCAAAGCAAAGGGGGAACGAATTGAGAAAGTGGTTTTATAGAAATATCTTTTGCCATGTTGCGACACCTCCAAAAAAGCCTATGCCTGTTATGCCTCCTCTGTTCCCTCGGCTTCCGCCTCGCCTGCTTCCTCTACATCTGGCATCTCAACCTCCTCCGCCACTCGCGGAGCGCCTATTCTGACGATTAGCTCTTCTGAGTCGGTTAGGACGGTAATGCCAGAGCCCGGAGTGTAGTCCGAGACACGGATACCTTGGTCAAGCTCCTCAAGCCCGGATATGTCGATCTCTATGCGTTCGGGCATCTCCATTGGCAAGCACTCGACGGAAAGCGTATGAATGGACTGCATTAACACGCCCTTATATACTCGTATTGCCGGGGCCTCTCCAAAAAGGGTGATGGGCACCTCTCCCTTAACCCTTTGGGATACGTCTATCCGATAGAAGTCCACGTGGAGGATTCGGTTGGTGATGGGGTGGTGCTGGACCTCCCGGACAAACACCAGGTCTTGCTCCTTGGTTCCCTCTAGATTGAGGTAGAGAGGAATGTTAAGCCCCACCTGATTCACAATCTTGGTGACCGTAGAGCTGTCTGCCTGCATTGCCCGTGAAGGCAGCCCTCTGCCGTAGATGTGCAGGGGAATCATGCCCGTCCGCCGCAGAGCCTTCACCTTCTTCCTTAAGACATCCCGTGTGCTAACGTCGAGGGATAGGGCATCCATGACGTCCCTCCTTGCAAAGTCGATTTTGTCTACCCATAATATCGCCTGGGCTTGAAGGTGTATAGGGGGGGTGCTATAATTCCTGAGCGGAAGCACTAATGAGGAGTTGGGGCATGAAGGTGCCGATGAAGGTAGACTACGGGGTGCGGGCGTTGGTCGATCTCGCGCAACGGTATGGCGGGGGATCAGTTCAGACCGTGGAGATAGCAGACCGCCAGAGTATCCCCGAGCCTTATCTGGATCAGCTCCTTACTACCTTGAGTAAATTTGGGTTTATCAGGAGCCGCAGAGGGCCTCAGGGAGGCCATGTGCTGGCAAAGGCTCCTCATGAGATAAGCTTAGGAATGGTCATGGCAGGGCTGGAAGGTACGGCAGCGCCCTTGGATTGCATTACAGAGCCCACGGAGTGTACCCTCTCTAATATCTGCGCCCAGCGTGACGTCTGGAGATCTGTAGAGGATGCAGTCCATAACGTGCTAGGCTCCACTACCATTGCAGATTTGGCCAATCGCCAGAAGCGACTCCAAAGTCGGGGAATGTACCAGATCTAACATCGGATCAACCCTAGTGAAGTCAGGCCCCGTTAGGATCTACTCCTCGGCTTCAGCCGAGCGTGGAGCGCGGGGTCTTCGTATTGCAGGTGAATCTTAAAGATACAAGACACGACTTGGCATCTAATTTAAGTGCCCGTCAAAAGAGGAGGGCCTAACAATGACACAGACAGCAGCACTCACGCCTGAACAGGTGAAGCGGTACAGTCGGCACATCATCATGCCCCAAGTAGGGAGCAAGGGACAACGTAATCTTCTGGATGCCAAGGTCCTCATAGTCGGAGCCGGCGGTCTTGGTTCTCCCGTAGCCGTGTATCTAGCTTTGGCAGGTGTGGGTACTATAGGAATAGTTGACTTCGACGTGGTAGAGATTAGCAACCTGCAACGCCAGATTCTGCACCGGCAGAGCGACATTGGGAAGGCCAAGGTCCTTTCGGCCCAGCAGAGCCTTGCGGAGTTCAACTCCGACGTCAAGGTGGTTGGACATGAGGCCCCGCTTACCTCCGAGAACGCGATGGAGATAATTGCCCAGTACGACATCATAATCAACGGGGCGGACAACTTCGCAGCTCGATATCTGGTGAACGACGCAGCCTACCTGTCTGGCAAACCCCTGGTGGACGGCAGCATTCTGATCTTCGATGGGCAGGCTAGCGTGTTCATTCCCGGCCAGGGATGCTACCGCTGCCTCTTTCCCACCCCTCCACCCCCTGGAGTAGTGCCGAGTTGCGCCGAGGCAGGTGTGTTGGGAGCGCTACCCGGTATGGTGGGGAGCATTCAGGCAGTGGAAACCATGAAACTGATCCTGGGAGCAGGCGAGCCCCTGGTAGGACGATTGCTGCTCATTGATGCTCTGAGCATGGAGTTTCGCACAGTGAAGCTTCGTCGCAACCCTCAGTGTCCCTTGTGTGGGGATAATCCCACAGTTAAGGAGCTTATAGACTACGAAATCTTCTGTGGCCTTAAGGATCCAGTGGTCGTTAATTAGGCTGGAAGGGCTGTCAGCTTGGGAATAGTCGAGCAGTCACTCATGAAGAAAAGAGACATCCTTGATACCGTTGGGGACACCCCAATGGTAGAGATAGAGCGGATGAGTCCAAAGAAAGACGTCCGCATATTTGCCAAGCTGGAGGGAAATAACCCGACCGGGAGTCTCAAGGACCGAATTGCTAAGTACATGATCGAGCAGGCCGAGGCCGACGGCACCCTTACCCACGATAAAGTTATTCTGGAACCCACCAGTGGCAACACGGGAATAGCCTTGGCATTCATTGCGCTGCGGAAGGGTTATAGGATAAAAGTGGTCATGCCCGCGAACGTCAGCGCGGAGAGAGCACAGCTACTGCAGGCCTACGGCGCGGAAATCGTTCTTAGCGACGGAGCTAAGGGTACTAACGGGGCCATAGTAGTCGCTAAAGATATGGTTTCGAAAGATGATACCTACTTCATGCCGTATCAGTATGGCAATGAGGCCAACCCCAGGGCCCACTATGAGACCACGGCAAGAGAGGTCCTGGAAGACCTCCCAGAGATAGATGTATTCGTGGCGGGGCTTGGGACTGGGGGCACTCTCATGGGTGTGGGTAGGCGACTCAAGGAGCATAACCCCAACGTAAAGGTGGTGGCGGTAGTCCCTCACCCTGACGATGTAATCCAGGGGCTCCGTAGCCTAGAAGAAGGGTTCATCCCCCCGATTCTGGACCTCTCGCTGTTGGACAGCCGCATAATGGTGGAGAGCAAAGAGGCCTTTAGAGTTACTCGGGAGTTGATGCAGAAGGAAGGGATATTCGCAGGTATCTCCTCTGGGTCCGTGGTGTGTTGCGCAACGCGGCTGGCAGAACGAATGGAGAAGGGAAATATTGTCTGCCTTCTGGCCGATGGCGGGTGGAAGTACCTGAGCACTTCCCTATGGACCAAGGACTTCACGGAGTTGAAGAGCAGTGTAGAGAACAAGATATGGTGGTAGCTTCCCGAATAAGTGGCCTGGAGGAGTGAAGCGAGGGAGACGGCGCAACCGGAGACAACCGTAAATAGGTTCTACAAAACAGCCTGCAGACAGTATACCTACAAGCTATTTTAACCTTAAGCCCCACCTCAAATCCTTGATGCGCTGTAGACGCTTGTAAAGTGCTTGGCAATGCTGCTAAACTCTTGTAAGTGCTTATTAAGAGGGTGAGTTATGAAAATATCCCAGATTATGGCATCCAAGGGATCAACAGAGGAGGGGCTGCCACCCCTCCAATCAATGCTTCTGGAAGAACTGAATAGACGTACCGACGAGGTGTTTGACAGCAGCGACGAAGGACTGCTCCAGATATTTCCCAGGCTGAAACGTTCCTCTCTGAGCTGGTCTCTCTATCTGCTCCACAGAAAGGGACTAATAGCAAAACGGAGGGTGCGGGTCAGCGGGAGGCTAACCACGGTCTTTGGCTGCCATGAGGCCGTAGAGGTCCTCAAGGAACACCTGAACGTGAAGGAATAGGCCGTGTGATCGGACTGCTTTTTCGACTGCTTCTGATGCCATTCCGGATGGTGTTGTTGTCCATGAAGACCTTCCGTGCGATCACGACCTTTATTACCTGCGTTGTTCCCCTAATGATCGTAATAGCGATTGGGGCTGGAGTCGCCTGGCTTCTGTTCGCCAGGTAGCCGGAAGACGGCGGCGAGGTCCCTTCCTATCCAAGGTGTCTCCCGGATGCCTAACGTCTCGCTGAGAAATGCCTTGACCAGTTGGACGGGTACGTCCATCCCGATCTCAGGTCCGGTGATGAGGGTGTTGTTGCCCGCCAAACAATCTTACGGGTCTATCAACGGCATAGCGAATGACCTGGCGTCAGGCGTAGACTCACCCCGACCCACTCCCTGGAGAATCGGGGCATCAACGGCTACTCCGATCCCACGCCCATGGTTACCCATGCGATGGAGGCATCTTGCACAACCCACGGGTGCCACAAGGCCATCGCCAATTGTCCCGGCTGAGAAGGTCTCTGGAGTTCCCTGACTTGAGGGTGGGCCGCTAGGTCTCGCTTCTGCCGGATAGGGAGCCATCGCCCACTAGGGCACAGGCTCTACGGATAGCACGTACGACGATGACTGGGTGGTCTTTGGAGCAATGGGTGCGATTATCACCACCGCTCGCTCAAGGCCAGCTCCAAAGCCCCGGAGTATCAGGGAACCGCTTCTGTCTTGGTCAAGGGGCATGTTCCGAATGGTAATCACCTCTCCCATCTCTATGATCTGGACAAGGTAGTCCTGGGGAACGCGATTATTCGTTCGGATGAATCCGAGGGCATCCCACGAACCGT
>JASLXI010000073.1:5576-5825 GCA_030740415.1 Dehalococcoidia bacterium | reverse complement strand
TCCGAACATTGCTTCCTCGTTTGCAACCGCACACCATACCAAAAGAAGGTGGGGATATTTGGTGGGGCATTTGTCACGAACAGTAGTGCCTGCGAAGCATACCTATTTGTCACATTTCACTGGTCTCCCGGAACAGGGCTGTGGGCGCTGGTTGACAGCAAACAGCCCCACAGTTATCTTGTAGCTCATTACGAGTGTTATTAAACGAAAGCGAGCCAAGCCTACCAGCGAACGGGCTCAATTCAGGGG
>JASLXI010000073.1:0-5566 GCA_030740415.1 Dehalococcoidia bacterium | reverse complement strand
CAGACGACTACAGTTGGCTTCGTAATATGAGCGACTTCAAAGGTAAGGTATACTCCGTGCAGGTCGACCCCAATGACATCGCCGGGATAGAGGAAATGGGCATTCCCAACTTCAAGAGTCTGACCGAGATTCCGGAGCCCGTGGACTATGTGGTTGTGGCGGTGCCGCGTCGGGTGGTGCCCTTTGTTCTGAAGGACGCCATTGCTAAGGAAGTGAAGACTGTCCACATGTTTACCTCGGGGTTTGCAGAATCGGGCAGCGAAGACGGTATACAGGCGCAGCAGCAGATTACACAGATGGCCCAGGAAGCCGGCGTCCTGGTGATCGGTCCCAACTGCATGGGGGTATTTAACCCCCATGTTGGGATGCGCTTCGGGCCGGGCCAGCAGGTGGATAACATAGGGAGCGTGACTATCATATCCCAGAGCGGCGCTCACGCCTCCGCAATGACTCAGGGGCTTCAGGCCAGCGGTATTGGCGTCAATACGAGTATTAGCTTCGGCAACGCTATTATGCTGGATAGCCCGGACCTCCTTCAGTACTTTGTCGATGACCCGAAGACCAGTGTCATCTGTGCCTATATTGAGGGGCCGAAGGATGGGCGGCGAGTCTTCACAGCATTACGGGAAGTCGCCCCCTGCAAACCGGTGCTCGTATGGAAAGGTGGGCAGAGCGCCGCCGGACGAAGGAGCGCAGCCTCTCACACCGGCTCTCTTGCAGGTTCTATCGAGGTGTGGGATGCCGCAGTTAGGCAGGCGGGGGCCATTCAGGCCGGCTCCCTGGATGAGGTAATAGATGTGACCAAGATGTTGACCTACCTGGCTCCTACCACGGGCGACCGCATCGGCATCATCGGTGGTAGTGGCGGGCAATCGGTCTCTATGAGCGATGATTTTTCCAAGGCTGGGCTGAACGTGCCGACTCTCTCGGGCGCCTCTCTGGAGCAAATGGCCAGCTTCTTTCAGCTTGTAGGGGCCAGCTATTTCAATCCGGTGGACATAGGTGGCATCAATCGGAGCAACATGGAGACCATACTTGACCTGCTTACCAACGACCCGAACGTGGACATCGTGGCTATGATGAGAGGAATCCAAAGAGGGCGGAGGACTCAGGAAGAAATGGTGGCGGAGTTGGAGCTATACGGCCAGGCCCGGGACAAATCAGGGAAACCCATGATAGCGATGTTCTGGACGCCCGTACCGTACCCGGACAATACTGCTATGGAGGAAATCGACAAGACCCTCCGCGAGATGAACATTCCTACCTTTTCTTCGCCATCACGTGCTGCGCTTGCGCTGAAGAAGATGATCGATTACCACCGGTTCCGCGAGGATTTGGTGAAGGCTAGCTAGGGTATTCGGCTAAGAGAGGCTCGATTATCATAGGCTCGTTGTGGCGTGAGTACCCCATGATGTCGCTCGGCAGAGTCGAGGAGGGCAAGCTGAGTCTGGTGCCGCCATCTTGGTTTACCCTCTCTCCCTCATGGATAAACTTGGAGATTAGGTAGTTGCGCTTATTCACCCAGGCGTCGATCGTTTGCGTCTCTTCCTCGGCGGCCGTCTCAAGCCTAATTATCATCTCTTCTGGTGGAATATCCACAGGCGGCTTCGGCTTCCCCGCTTCTATCTGTTCGATTATTCGTTCCTCGGCCCTTCAGGCACCGCGAATGCGTCGGTAGACTACCCTGCCAACAGACTCCTCGCCCATCTTGTTCAGGCTATAGCGCGATCTTGGAAGCCCAATGATCTCTTGAGAGCTACGCGGCGAACCCGGTGCGGAAGTCGATGAAGGTTGGTCCTGTGTCTCCCATTCATCTGGCCCGCTATCGGTGGTATCTCTCCTGCAAGAAGCCCGTCGACAAACACTGACCCATGCTGCGCAAAAAAACGGTTGGGACTGGCGAGAAAAGCGCAGTTCTCGAAGGCGCTTATGAAGCTGCTAACCCAGGCATGATCACTGTCTGTGAAGGTTCAGTCTCCTTGGGCGTTGTTGGTAGGCACAGTGCCGTTGGTCATCACCATCGTGTCCGTACTGGGCATGGGAGCGGAGCGTGCTTCTTCCATCTCGGCCAAGGCCTGTTCAAGGAACGCGGCACTCAGGCTGCTGATCAAACGTAATCCATACTGTGACGAAGACAGCAGCAATTGTGGCAACCACCGCCAGCTTGTTGACTGCACTCCTCCAACCCCGTGACACCATCATGCCACTTTCCTATTGGATCTGGCTGAATTATACAATATGCTTGCTCAGTGCTGAACTAGAGCTTCAAGCCCAACTCTGGTAATATAGCCTGTACAATATAGAACAAGGGTATTCGTAACATGAGAGTACTGGTAATCAACGGGCCTAATCTGAATATGCTTGGTCAACGAGACCAAGATATGTATGGCTCCATGGCACTGGTGGATATAGAGCAGATGGTGCGACATCGAGCACAGGAGCTTGGCACAGATGTGGAGTTCTTCCAATCAAACAGCGAAAGCTCCATAATCGACTTGCTTCAATCCAAGGCTTCCACGATTAATGGCATCATCATCAACGCGGGTGCTCTCACCCACTACGGCCTGTCGCTGCGGGATGGCCTGGCGGATACGGGGCTTCCAGTGGTGGAGGTGCATATATCAAATGTCTACACTCGGGAGCGATGGCGACACCACTCCGTGGTCGCTCCGGTGGCTGTAGGCCAAATCAGCGGCCTGGGATGGAGAGGGTACTTGGCCGCCTTGGAGTTCTTGACGGCCACCTTCAACGAAAGAGCAACGGAATGAAAGCACGACTGAATAATATCAGGGGGCGGTTTGAGGAAGCCGGGGTCGATGGATTGCTTGTGGCCTCGGACCAGAACCGACGATACCTCTCGGGGTTCAGTGGCACCGCCGGGTCGCTTATTATTACGGCTAAAGATGCGGTGCTGGCTACCGACTTCCGCTATGTGGAGCAGGCCGGCGAGCAGGCCCCGGATTTCCGGGTTCTGCGCACAATGGGTGCTAGGGACTGGCTTACTGACCTCCTGAAAGAACTCGGTGTCCAACGTCTCGGCATCGAGAGCCAGCACATGACGGTGGCTACCCACGAAAGGCTGGTCAAGGCCCTGGAGGAAGGCACTGACGGGACTGCTGTTTCCCTTGTGGCTACCGCAAGCTTGGTGGAAGATATGCGCTCGATAAAGGATGAGTCAGAGATGGCGATGCTCACCCGCGCCATTGAGATCTCCGATAAGGCCTTCGAGGAAGTATCAAAGACCATCGAGGATGGCCAGACGGAAACAGAGATAGCCTGGAGACTAGAAAAGGCCATGCGAGAGTTGGGTGCTGACTCGGTTTCCTTCGATACCATTGTGGCCACTGGTTCAAACGCTGCCCTGCCGCACCATCGCCCTGATGACTCGATTGTTCGCCAGGGCCAGCCCCTCATCATAGACATGGGGGCTCGATACAAAGGATATTGCAGTGATCTGAGCCGTACGCTTTGCTTGGGCCAGCCCAACGATACCTTCCGCAAGGTCTATGATACTGTCCTTGGGGCACAGCTCACTGCCATTGCCACGGTACAGCGCGGAATGACTGGTGAAGATGCCGACGGCCTTGCACGCACGGTGATCGAAGAGGCCGGCTACGGCGATAACTTTGGGCACAGCCTTGGCCACGGTGTCGGATTAGAGGTCCATGAGCAGCCCGGTGTGGGGCCAAACTCTCATGGTGTGCTGGAAAACGGGATGCCCTTTACTATAGAGCCTGGCATATATATATCAGGGTGGGGTGGTGTTCGCATCGAGGATGTGGTGGTCCTGGAGAACGATAAAGCGCGTGTGATAAGCAGAGCACCCAAGATAGATAGGATGGGAACGTAAATGACCATAAGCTACAGTGAGTTGAGAAGGGGCACCGTCATTGTGCTGGATGAGGAACCGTGGCAGGTTACGGAATGGAAGCATACCAAGATGCAGCAGCGTGCCCCGGTGCTCACCCTCAAGCTTCGTAATCTCAGAAGTGGCCGTGCAATGGAGCGCAACGTGCCGGGAAACCAGAAATTGACCCTGGCAGAAGTAGACACTCGGGAGGCCCAATACCTCTACAGTGATGGAGACCACTATCACTTCATGGACATGCAGGCCTTTGATCAATACCCTCTGGTGGCAAACCAGGTTGGAGATGCTCTTCAGTATCTCAAAGAGCAGGACATGGTACAGATAGTCTTCTACCGCGACGATCCGATATCTGTTGAGTTGCCCACCTTCGTGGAGCTTCGAGTGACGGAGACCCCTCCATCACTGAAGGGAAATACGGCCCAGGGAAGTACCAAGCCGGCGACCTTGGAGACCGGCCTCACGGTGCACGTGCCATTCTTCGTGAACACTGGCGAAACGGTGCGAGTGGATACCCGCACGGGAGAGTATTTGGAAAGGGTGGGCTAGCTTGCCCGTCTACTCCGTTAGCCAGGTCACCCGCTATCTCAAGGACAGTCTGGAAGACGATGCCTTGCTTGGCGACCTGTGGATCCGCGGCGAGATCTCAAACCTCTCTGGCTCCGCGGCAGGCCACTACTACTTCACCCTAAAGGATGCTACCAACCAGATACGCTGCGTAATGTTCCGCTCCGCTCTCGGTCGCGAGAACTTAGCCGATGGCGGAGCGGTTGCAGCCCACGGCCGCGTCTCTCTCTATGAGGTTCGAGGAGACCTGCAACTCTATGTAGACCTGGTGCAACGGGAGGGGGTTGGAGAGCGCCATCTGGAACTGGAGCGTCTCAGGATGAAGCTGGAGGCCGAAGGGCTGTTCCAGGACTCTCGCAAGAGGCCTTTACCGGTCTTCCCCAAACGTATAGGAGTGGCTACGTCACCCTTCGGCTCCGTGTGGCACGATATCCAGAGCGTCATCCAACGAAGGTATCCGCTAGTGGAACTTGCCCTGGCCCCCACACCTGTGCAGGGAGATAGAGCGGCTGCCAGTATTGTAGAAGCCCTTGATGCCATGAACCGTGAGGACGACCTAGATGTGGTTATTCTGACTCGAGGTGGAGGTTCTCTGGAGGAGCTATGGCCTTTCAACGAAGAGGTCGTGGCGAGAGCCATCTATGCAAGCAGGGCACCCGTCGTCAGCGCGGTGGGCCATGAGACCGACTTCACCATTGCCGATCTGGTGGCGGACACTCGGGCGCCCACTCCCTCTGCAGCAGCTGAGTTGGTCGTCCCTGACAGCGATGAGCTGGCAGAACGCATTCTGTTCCGTCGCACAAATCTCTTCCAGCAGATGTCCGGCGATCTGGCTGCTCGGGGTCAGCGCATGGATCAGGCGGTGTGGCGGCTGGAGCGCAATACCCCGGACATTCCATCCTGGCGTCAGAGAGTAGACGATCTATCTCGGGAGTACTGGCAAGCACTGGAATCTCACCTGTCGGTGAGAGTGGAGCGCACAAGAACGTTGGAGTCTCGACTTGCTTCACTCAGCCCAAATAACGTGCTTGCTCGAGGATACGCCGTGGTGCAGCGACGGGATAATTCTGAGCTGGTTACATCGGTAAGCCAGGTCGATCCTGGAGACGACATCCAAGTCAATGTTAAGGACGG
>JASLXI010000072.1 GCA_030740415.1 Dehalococcoidia bacterium | reverse complement strand
GAGCAGGGTCTACCCGTGTAATCTGCCCCACGTATCCAAGCTCATGGTCCAGGATCTCTGCCTGAAGCATTCCCCCGTCCACGCCGCTCATACCAATGGCCTTTCCTCCCAGTCTTTGAACGGAGGCCACCAAGGTTTTATTCACCAGGCCACCCAGCGTCGCGGCAACAATCTCCATGTTTGGAGCGTCAGTTACTCTGAGGCCCCTCACGAAGCTGGGTACTGTTCCCTGTCTCTCCATCCACTGAGAGATTACCTGCCCCCCGCCATGTATAACCACGGGTATAGCCCCTCGCTGCTGTAGAGCAACCAGATCTTGTAGGGTCGTGTCCTGATTACTAAGGACGCTTCCCCCTATCTTGACCACCAAGGCAGGAGGGAGAGATGGATCAGGAGGCAAGATTGTTCCTTCCATTCAGAGGTTTCCCGGCTACCACCGTGCAACCATTCGAGAGAAGGGCGCAGCGTTCGTCGATTATGTGGTGTAGGCGCTGTTGAAAGTGACGTACTCTTCGCTGAGATCGCAGCCCCAGGCGGTGGCCGAAGCATTGCCCAGGTTCAGGTCAAGGCGCAGGCTGACCTCCGGGCCGCTCATGGTAAGAACCACGGCATCCTTGAAGTAGGGTATGGGCCGACCTTCCTCCATGATGCATACATCACTTATGTAGAGAGCTACTCGACTCTCATCCAGTTCGGCGCCGCTGTATCCAAGAGCAATCATGATGCGACCCCAGTTAGGGTCGGCCCCGTGAATCGCAGACTTGACGAGGGTGGAGGAGACCACGGACTTGGCAGCGACTCTGGCGTCGCTCTTACTAAGAGCGCCATCGACTGTCACCTGTATTAGCTTGGATGCCCCTTCACCGTCTCTTGCTATCTCTTTTGCCAGGGTTATGCATACTTCGTCCAGCGCCTGCTGAAAGGTCTCCTCCGCTGCACCGCCTGTTGTAATGGCATCGCCCCCGGCGGCGCCATTAGCCAGGAGGATAACGCTGTCACTGCAGCTTGTGTCACCGTCAACGGAGATCATGTTGAAGGATGAATCAACCGACTTGGAGAGGGCCTCTTGGAGAAAGCCCTGCTCTACTGGGGCGTCGGTGGTCAAGAAAGCCAGCATGGTGGCCATGTTGGGATGGACCATGCCGGAGCCTTTTGCGACGCCCCCTAGCACATAGCTCTTCCCTCCGGCATCGAAGGAAACTGCCACTTCCTTGGATATGAGATCCGTGGTACGGATTGCCCGCGCTAAGGCATGGCCTCCCTCTGTTGTTAGCTCTACTTTGGGTACTCCGCTGCGTATCAGGGCCATAGGAAGCTCCACTCCTATCAGCCCGGTGCTGCAGGCGAGAGCCAGTTCAGGGTCTAGGTTAAGGTACCTGGCTGCCAGGGCAGCCATCTCCAGGGCGTCCGTCATTCCCTGATCGCCTACACAGGCGTTGGCTATTCCGCTGTTGATGATGATTGCCTGGGCACGCCCCGAGGCTACCCTCTGCTGATTTAGTACAACGCAGGGCGATTTCACCTTATTGGTGGTGAAGGTCCCCGCCACCCTGCAGGGCGTCTTCGAGTAGACTATACCCAGGTCCAGCTTATCTTCGGTGTATGTCCTGATGCCCGCATAGGTGGCTCCTGCCAGGAAGCCCTTGGCAGAAGTTATAGTGCCCTCTGCCAACCACTTCAATTCTACGCTCATCTTTTTCCCAACCTCGGATAGCTTTGCCTGTATATCTTCTGGAACGGCTGAAAGTATAACACTATACCGAGTTACAGCAAAAGGGGTGGGCAGAGACACATGTTGCCCCTAATTAAGAGGATAATATTGCTTCATTCCTTGGAAAGGATGTGAAGTAGCATTTCCTTCTCCTGGAGTGTGCGGTCGTGGATTTCAGCGTCGGGGGGCGTGTCGTCTTGAAAAGCAGCAGTGAGTGCTACTTCATGAATGATAATGCCTGCCACTATCATCAACTCCGGCCCGTATTTATTGAGTATGGTCACAACACCTCCGCTACTTCTGCCTCTCTCTCCATCTCCTGCTGGAGACTCCGAAGTCTTCTGCTTAGTCTCACAGGATACTTGTGGGCCTTCTTCAGGCCCTTGAAGCGGTCATCTAGGGCGGAAAAATCCCTCTGAAAGCGCCCCCTCATCTCTCCCAACGGGGGCATGGGCTTTATCAATCTGCCCTCCTCCATGAATGTCTCTAGCAGGGCCTCTGCGTTGCGCTCTGGGGCAGGCTCATCGGACAGACTGATGACGTCGCCCCGCAGCCGTCCCCTGGAATCCCATAGTCGGAACACCTGCTTCTCATCGGCCAGGGATACCTTTCCCGTGCTGAGTTTGAGGACAGGGCGTCCGGCGTACCTCACTAATTTGTAGGCCATATCCAGCCAGGGAGCATCTCCAGATACACCCATCCTGGTGCCCACGCCGAAGCCATCTATGGGAGCGCCGGCCTTTACCAGCTTCTCGACCTCGAATTCGTCCAGTCCTCCGCTGGCCAGAATGAGCACGTAGTCCAGCCCCGCTTGATCCAGGGTCTGACGCACCTGGCGGCTTAGCTCTAGAAGGTCACCGCTGTCCAAGCGTACCCCTCGTAGTTTATGCCCCTGGGCCTCCATCTCATGGGCCACCACGGCGGCCTTGGATGCTGCGGCGATGGTATCGTAGGTGTCCAGCAGGAGAACTGAGGTCTCAGGAAAGCTCTTGGCGAATGCCCTGAAAGACTCTAACTCGCTTTCAAAGCTGGTGACGTAGGAGTGGGCCATGGTTCCAGTTACCGGAATTCCGTAGGCTTTTCCTGCCAGGACGTTGCTGGTGGCCTGGAAGCCCGCCATATAGCTGGACCGGGCTGCCTTCATGCCTGCGTCCACGCCGTGGGTGCGTCTGAGAGAAAAATCCACCACGGACCGCCCGTGGGCTGCCCAGAAACACCGGGCCGCCTTCGTTGAAATTACGCTCTGAAGGTTGACTTGGTTGATTACTAACGTCTCCACCATCTGGGCCTCGATGATAGGGGCAGTAATCTCCAGAACAGGCTCGTCGTAGAAGTAGAGCCGCCCCTCGGGAATGGCACGCACCCTCCCGGTGAAACGGAGATTCTTCAAATAATCCAGGAACTCGCCAGCGAAGATATCGGTAGAGCGCAGGTAATCGATGGCCTCAGGTGAGACGGAGAACCCCTCCAGGTAGTGTAGGACATCATCTAGGCCGGCGGCCACCAGGTAGGGCCTGTTGATTCTGGACTGACGCACGAAGAGGCTGAAGGTGGCTGGTGCAAACATCTGTTGCTGCAGATAGCTCTGTGCCATTGTCAGCTCATAGAGGTCGGTGAATAGGGCTGCTTCTTCGCTAGAGAGGGCGCCTGGCTTGTTCATTTGGCTGTCTCTCCTCTTCGTACCTATTCTGGAGCGGGTCTATTCAGGACGGCTTATTACGGTTAAGTTTAGGGATATGGGTTGCATTCGTCAAAGGCAAAGGCCGCGATCACATATTCCCGTCCTCGGAAACCGCCGAGGAGACCTCCCCCAAGGTCTCCTTCTATAGTAGAATGCCACCAAGCAAAGTAGCCTTTTTAGGGAGAATGTCCTGTGACGGGCTATCAAGCACTCGCAGTCGCTTGTTAATCTCGTCGATGCCGTACCGAGAAAAAATTGATACCCCTTAAGCTATCGCTAAAGAACTTCCTCTCCTACCGGAACAGTGCGCCCGTCCTTGAACTGGAGGGGGTGCACATTGCTTGCCTCTGCGGCGATAACGGCCATGGCAAATCGGCCCTGTTAGATGCCATAACCTGGGCACTCTGGGGCAATGCCCGGGCCAGGGTGCAAGAGGAACTGGTCAACCAGGGGGAAAGCGATATGGTGGTCGACCTGGAGTTCCAGGCCGGTGATGGCCGTTACAGGGTATCCAGGAGGTTTGCTCGGGCCTCCAGGGGGCGACAGGGGGCTACGTTCCTGGAGCTTTTCCATGCCACGGAAGATGGGTTCCAACCTGTCACTGGTAACACCGTACGAGAGACCGAGGCGAAAATCCGCTCCCTGCTCCGCATGGACTACGATACCTTCGTCAACAGCGCCTTCATCCTTCAGGGACGCGCCGATATGTTCACCAACAGCACGCCGGCCAAGCGCAAAGAGCTTCTTGGTGAGATCCTCGGTTTGTCCTGGTATGAGGGTCTGGCGGAAAGAGCCAGGGCGCAGGCCAGGGAAAAAGATGCTTCCTTCCGACTGTTGGGGGCTGAGATAAGCAACATCGATAACGAGTTGTCCCACAAAGAGAGGTACCAGACTCACTTGGACGCGATAGCAGGAGAGTTGGGCGTCCTGGACACTGAGATGAAGGGCCGCGGCGCCAGGCTGGAAGGTCTTCAGGGAGAAATCCAACGACTTCAATTGCTTCAGCGGGAGCTAGGAGTGTTGGAGCGAGAGGAAAAGAGCGTTGTGGAGGAAATGAAGGGTCGACACTCAAGGGTAGAACAGCAAAGAAAACGCATTGAAGAGCTTCAGGCTGATGCAGAGCGCTTACCAAAGCTGGAAACCGCCCTTGCCAAAGTGCGCAGTTACCTGGAGGAGATGGCCGTTCCTTCCCAGGAGATGGAGCAGCAGAGGCGTCATGTCCATGATCTCCGGTCGCACGTGCTTCATCTCAGAGAGGCCAATGTTGACCTGAAAGGGGAGATGGGCGACCTTCGAGTGAAAGTTGATCTTCTTCAGGAGGCGAGCTGGCCTGATGGGGTCGGGGCCAGTTGTCCTCTGTGTGGTGAGGATCTGGGAGAAGAGGGGTACCAGCGTCTCGGTGCCAGCTACGAGACTCAGGGAAAACAGAAGGCCGCCAACCATCGTGAGAACGAGGCGTCCATCGGCCATATGGAGTCTGAGAGAGCTAAACTGGAGCAAGAATTGGCGAAAAAGGAAGCTGAGTCGCGAGGTATCCGTCAAAAAGAGGAGGGTCGTCGTGACCTCCTTTTCAAGACTGTAGAAGGAGCTAGGGCCGCTGGTGATATGGTCGGCCAACTAACTGGCGCTCTGGAATCAGAGGAGACACTGTTACAGGCAAACAACCAACGCTTGCAGGAAGTCCAACTTGCCATGCCCCCATTGGAAGAAGCGCTAGTCTCACTGCCGGGTGTGCTGGATGCTCAAAACGAGGAGAAATCGAGCCTGGTTGCTTTCAGAACACGCCAGGAGCACCTTCTCCGAGACTGGGGTCTGGTGCAGGGCCAGCTTGAACGGTGCCGAGAGCTTGAGCTTCGGCGCGGAGAAAAGGTCGAAGCCTTGGATGCTGCATCTCATCAGAAAGGGGTATACGACCAGCTATCCGGGGCTTTTGGCAAGGGCGGAATACAGGCACTTTTGATCGAACAGGCCCTTCCTGAGTTGGAAGACCAGGCCAACGACATCTTGGGTCGCGTCACCGATTACCGTATGAACCTGAAACTGGAGACTCAGCGAGAGAGACGTGGTGGCGGGGACCCAAGAGAAACCCTGGACATCAAAATCTCCGACGAACTGGGCACTCGCAGCTACGAGACCTACAGCGGCGGCGAGGCCTTCCGTATAAACTTCGCATTGCGCATTGCCCTCTCCAAGCTCCTCGCCCATCGCTCGGGGGCGCCCTTGCCAACCCTGTTCATTGACGAGGGGTTCGGCACCCAAGACGCCTCTGGTCTAGAGCGGCTGGTGGAGGTTATCAACGCCATTCAGGACGACTTCCAGAGGATTATTGTTATTACCCACATCGACGAGTTGAAGGAGGCCTTCCCCGTGCGCATAGAGGTCACCAAGACCATCGAAGGTTCCACCTTCACGATGACTTAAGCTTAATACTAAAATC
>JASLXI010000071.1 GCA_030740415.1 Dehalococcoidia bacterium | reverse complement strand
CACGTCGCTGTAGGTCGGGTTCTTGGTCCCAGTGCTTGCCCACAGTGGTCTCTGGACGCGAGCACCTTTCGCTTGCAACGTGGCGAAGCGGTCGTCGCCGAAGGCGGTCTTGAAGGACTGATAGGCCAGTTTGGCGTTGGCAATGGCGGCCTTGCCCAGAAGAGCATCCAACCCGGTCTGACCCTGCTGCGCGCGCGCTCCTAGCAGGTTGTCCACCACTGTATCCACTCGGCTGACAAAGAAGGAGGCCACGGAGGCCACTTTACTTAGATCCCCTGCGGCTTTGGCAAGGTCTTCCAGACCTGCGATGTATGCCTCCATCACTTGGCTATGAGCCTCTAGGGAGAAGATGAGGGTGACGTTGATGTTCAGGCCCTGGCCTATCAGGCGGCGGACGGCCGGGATGCCCTCAGGTGTAGCCGGCACTTTTATCATCGCGTTTGGGCGGTCCAGTGCGGCGAAAAGGCGCAGTGCTTCGGAGGTAGTGGCCTCGGTGTCATGAGCCAGGGTAGGGCTCACCTCCAGGGAAGCATAGCCGTCACGGCCTTCTGTGCGGTCGTATGCGGGGCGCAGCAGGTCGGCCGCGGCTCGGATGTCCTCCATAGCCAGTCTTTCGTAGGAATCCTTAGTAGAAAGACCTTCACGGGCGAGGGCGCTCAGGGCTTCATCGTAGTCGGAGGCGCTGGAGATGGCCTTTTCGAAAATGGTTGGGTTTGAGGTGAGGCCGGTGACACCCATCTTTATGAGACCCTCAATTTCGCCCGATGCGAGTAGATCTCGGCTTATATTGTCGTACCAAACGGACTGTCCCAGGCGCTGTACTGCTTCAAGTGATCCCATAGTCATCCTCCTCTGGCTAGGTTGTATCCGTCTGCAATGCTTGCCGTTCCAGGGCGAGGACTTTGTCCAGGCGACGGCGGTATTTTTCTTCCTCGATGAAGTTGGCCTTGAGGAAAGCGGTGATGAGTTCTCTAGCCAGTACCTCGCCGATAACACGGGCTCCCAAGCAGAGGACGTTCATGTCGTCATGTTCCACTCCCTGCCCAGCGGAGTAGATGTCATGGCAAACGCTGGCCCGTGTCCCAGGGATTTTGTTGGCTGCTATAGAGCCTCCAACACCACTACCGCAGACGATAATGCCCCGCTGGGCCTGGCCCGAGGCCACTGCCCGGGCCACCGCCTGAGAGAAGTCGGGGTAGTCGTCCTGAGGGTCTAGGGAAGAGGCTCCCACGTCCACGATTTCATAGCCCTGGTCTTGTAGCCAGGGTAATAGTGCGGACTTTAGGTCGTAACCGGCGTGATCGGCTCCCAGAGCCACGCTCATGCTCATTTCTGTAGCTCCTACACTAATACAAAATTCACAGCCTCGTCCGTCATGTGCTCAGGGGTGAGTCCGAGCTGCTGACATAGTACACCAGAAGGGGCAGATGTCCTAAAACCGGTTCACCTCATCTCGTGATGGCCACATGGCGGGTTTGTGGTCGCAAATGATGTGCAGTCACCGTGATGCACTGCACCCTCTTAGATGTAGGGATGTTGGCTCCAGGTTCCGTTGCCAGGGTCTGGCTTGACATCAAGGTGTCTTATCCATTATCCCAATTGTACTACTATGTCGTCATTTTCACCCTATCCAGCACTTATTTATCCGACCCATGATAGATCACTGTATCGGATTTGAAGGCTCCCCAGGCCAACCACTTGTGGTTCACCTGGGCGACAGGGGTTAACCTGCTGCCTTCATAGGACCCTGGGTGGCCTCGCCCAGGATGTTCCACTGGCTCGCTGTCTCGTCGTCCATGAAGTCGTCGCATTTGAGTCGGGAAGTTAGCTTTTGGCCGTTCACGTTGGGGTCGAATACGCTGGTAACGCCCACGTACCGGGAGGCCTCTATGTAGCTGTCATCCGGGGCGGCGAGGGTTCCAGGCTTGAAGAAGACCGCCGTGCCCTGGCGGTCGATGGTGTAGTTGACCACTCGCTCCATCTCAAGGACAGAAAGGAGGACGGCTACGGAGGTATCACCTATGGTCACGGCTACCACTCGTTCCATGAGCAGCAGGCGCGGGTCAGTTTCGTCGAAGAAGAGGAAGGGCGAACCATCGACGCAGTCGTAGCCGGGATGGGAGTTCATGCCATAGAGATAGAAATCGCTGAGACCACTGTCTCGGGATAGCACGGTGCCCTCTGGCTTCGTGGTCTTGAAGTGGGTGAGGGAGATGATGGAGGCGGGAACGGAGGTGAGCTGCTTGCCTATCAGCTCTCCCACAATGGCGTTCTGGAGAGCTGTTGCCACTAGGGCTCGGCCTGGTAGTCCCACATGATGAGGTCGCTGTCGTGGAGGTTGTCGGAGGAGCCGAATTTGTGGACGACGCCGTCCAACCGCCTGTCGAAGACGATGGCCGAGCGGCACAGGGGATAGAAGGTGACTGCGACGGGTACGCCGTCGAACGCTTCGTTTACGATCTCATGCTAGACGAGGATTTGAAAGAGGTAGGCTCTGACATCGTCGCCTATTTTCAGGAAGATGACCGGCTTCTGGTGGCTGACCTATCCCCCACCCTTCGATGGTGGCTTGATTGGGGGGAATTGATGGGTTGAATGCCGTCTCGGGGGACACCGCCGGAGAAAATCTCGCCGTATGGCACGCTGTACTTTGAGAAGTCGGTCTTCCCGTCGGCTGTCTGGCCCATTGGTCAGGTGTAGCGGTGGGGGCGATAGTTGTCATCTGGCGCGGCCATATGGGTGTGGGGGGGGGGGATGATCGTTAAGCAAGGGGTTGTCGTAGCAGCGGGGGGTGCCGTTAGGAGAGGCGTCTGAGTGGCGCGGCGGGCAGGGGAGTATTTGCCGGCGCAGGCGTTGAGGTGGAACTTGGTGCGGTCTCGGAACCAACGGCTAAGGCCGATTAGCAGTATGCCACCGGTTAATCGAGATAGAAACAGCTTGGACACCCTCACAATGACCTTCCTCGGATGGGCTGCCCACGGGCCGTTGCTCTACCGTAGCCCGCCGATGGTCAGCCAGTAGAAGACTATATATGAACCTGCCACGACCATGAGCCAGGAACCGATGGGTTGAATGTAGGGAAGGGCTCTTCTCAGGACACCGATTATCGCCCCTTTGAGGAAGGCCATTCCCAGAGTCAAGCTCAGTATCACCACTCCCATGCCGAGGGCGTATAGCAGGAACTGGCCCACGGAGATCGCAATGTTGGAGACGGCAAAGCTGGTACCTATGACCGATAGGAAGATGGGCAGGGTGCAGCTAAGGGACGCGGTGCCGTAGCTGAGTCCAAAAAGGAAGTACCCCTTCATGCTCACCTGGCCTGGATCCCCTATGCGAGACGCTGCCTGTGGGGCGAATTCTGTGTACAGCTTACCGCCGCCAACCATCCAGGAGCCGGTGATGACCATGGCGGCGCCTATGACCAGCCCCAGCCACGGGAGGATGTTCACCACGATGGCTCGGGCTCCAAGCCCTATGATGATGCCTGCAATGCCAAACAGCACTATGAAGCCGGCGGTGACCGATGCCCCCACTTGAAAACCCTTGGAGATGTGTTTTATGGGGTGTACGTTTCCGTTGGTTTGTTCGTTGGTTCCCAGGTAGAGGCCCAGATAGGCGGGCAGCATAGCGAAGCCGCAGGGGTTCACGGCGGAGGCCATGCCAGCGGCGAAGGCGAAGCCAAGAGGGGCCAGCAAACCCAGGTCTCCAAGGAAGGAGCCGGAGTCTCCGGAAAGGGTCTCGACGAACCTGTTGATGCCATCGATGCCGCTGTCTCGGCCCAGCAGTATGGCCCCAATGACGGCTATGGAGAGGGACACGCAGGCTACCACAGCGGGAAGCAGGATGCTTCGCCACAGGTTTACCCCGCGTATGGAGGCGGATATTGATCTGGGTGTGGACATCTTATTATGCTTTTCTGGTCTGACTTTCGTTTAGAGCTAGCTGGTCTTCTGGGCCAACATCTCATTGGACACGTCTGCCAAGACCTCCAGGCTCACAAGCCCGGGCCACTGCAGGAAGATCTCTCCCTTGGAGTTTATGAACACGGTGGTTGGCATTCCGAAGACCTCATACAAGCGAATCACTTTCTCATCCTTTGTGAAGCCGGCCGGGTAGGTCACACCCAGGTCGTTCAGTAGACTTTGGGCGTCACTCCGATCGCCAAGGTCGAGGTACTGTCCGACGTCGATGCCGACGAGGGTGACATCGTCTTTGAATTCCTCGTAGAAGAGCTGTAGGTCGGGCATCTCTGCGCGGCAGGGCGGGCAGAGTCCTGCCCAGAAGTTGAGGACGACTGGTGTGCCTTGGAGGTCAGCGATTTCCAGATTGGAGCCGCCCAACGCGTCCTCGCCCTGGTAGAGGGTGAAAGGGAAATTGGGAGCGGCTTTGAGAGAGACGTCGGAGGGGTCCGTGCCACCGGAGCATGCCGCCATGGTGAACAGAAGTCCTAGGGATAGCAGGGCTATTTTGCCAATACCAGGACCGCTGAATCGGAGAAGACGCCGATCGCTGTGGCTATACCTGAATCCGGCTAGGGCCGCCTTGCCGCTTTCTAAAACTTCCTTTTCCAATTGCTGCTCTCCCTGGGCTCGAGGTGATGTGATGTCGTACGAAATTTGATACATCAACGGTTTGGGTGAAAGGCCCACCCCAGAGATCCACTTCTTCATTAAGAAATGGTGAATATTGCCTTACGATGATAAACACGCTTGTATATATCTATAAGCGCGTACAAGTGCTCTCTCCTCACTTTAGGTAGAGATAGGAATCCGCACGGGAGGAGTTCACCTCAAGGACGGCCCGCATGTCCCGATCGGCGGTGGTCACGTAGCCCACGTGCCAGGGGTCGCTTGGGGGTGGCTTGGGGAGGCACTCCCGGCCCAGTTGCACCTGGGGATACAAGTGCACACCATCGGCCTGCTGGTTCCAGAATTCCACTAGCTTGAGGGGGTTGAAAACGATCTCCGCCACGTTACACAGGTCGGCGATGACCTTGGTAGCCCGGAGGCTGTTCTCTGCCTCTATGTTTATCCGCACGCGATGCATGGCTATCTTGTAAGCACAACTATGCCTCCATGATACTACTTGATGGAAGGAGCCAATATACACATATATTAGCGAGGCCACGTTATCACGTTAATGAGATGTCTCTGTATGGGAACTCTACGTCAGTATTACGGAATGGATTTCAACCACACAGCAAGAATGCATGTAAAGAGTCCAATTGGGAATTACGCTTTGGAAGCGGTAATGTGGTTTGACTTTGCAGACTACGCAGCGCTCCTATCCTACTACGTTCCATGGAAGGGCAATAGTTTGGACTTCTTCATGACTCTCATTAGTACTCTTGAATACGGTTATGCTTCAATGCACCTAGATAGTAAGGCAACTCTCCCATGTGCAAGACAGGCTCCTAGCGCAATGAGAATAGAAAATAAGCCCAATTATGAGATTCTAACTCAATTTTCTTGATGATCCAACATGGGTTTCCACACAGAAAATAAAGAGTCCCACGAGATTGTTCATTTACTCCACTCACAGCTGACTGAGGCTGTAATATTGCTATTGAAAGAGGAGGCGAGCAAATTGGGACGCGAGGCTCAGTTTAGGTCTGAAAGGCATGTGACATCCAGGAGTCCATTTGAGGTACTAGTGGCACTTATTAGCCATGACTCCAGGGACAAGGATGATGTAGATTGCAAGATAGCGATCAATCTCAATAGGATGTTGTGTCCCGTTTGGTACGACGAGTTCTCTCCGAAGGTTGGGGACAGTCTTCGTGAGGGCATTGAAAAGGGACTGAAAGAGTGAAAGAAATGTATTCTCGTT
>JASLXI010000070.1 GCA_030740415.1 Dehalococcoidia bacterium | reverse complement strand
GTCTTGGTTGTTCGGGCACTTAATAACCTCTCAGGTCGGTACTCCCAGTGGGGATTTAACGCGATGGATACCGCCCCCGATCGCGCCCAGTGGACAAGTCCCTGGGGTTGGAGTGCCGCTGGTGCCGCTTACGGCTACGCGCTCAATAAGTATTGCAAGAAGTACGGCTCCAACCACGACAGGATGGCCCCTTTCATTGTGAATCAACGAAGGAACGGACTCATGAATCCGGATGGATTCTTCTACCAGCATCGGCCAGATGCGATCACTGCCGAGGACTACATCGCTGCGAGATGGTTAGCTAAACCTATGAACCTTTACGACGCCGACATGCCAATCCAAGTATCATTCGCTTACGTCTTCACTACTGCAGATCGGGCCAAGGACATGAAGCAGCCTCCGGTTTATATACTCAATCACGCTTCGAACGTCCCAAAGGTCCGAAGTAACGTCCAAACACTGGATGAGGTAGAGGCCTCTACCGACGCCATAGCGCGGAAAGTATTTGACGGATCTGGTATCACTGCCAGTGACATAGACGTGTTTAATCCGTACGACGGGTTCACTCTATTTACACAGTATTATTTGGAGGGCTTCCAGTGGCACGGTGTTAAACGGGGCGAGGCACACGACTTTTGGGCGGGAGATATCACCGTTGAAGGTCCCCATCCCTTCTCATCCAGCGGTGGCAACACCGGGAGCGGACGCACACGTGTTTGGTTGCATAACGATTGCATTCAGCAGGTACGGGGGCAAGCAGGCAATCGCCAAGTGAATAACAAGGCCGAGATCGCCGTATCGGGCGCCTACACTCCAACAGACTCGTGCTGGACCACCTGGAGCAAGTACCCTGGTTAGCCCAGAGAATTCAGCAGTCGATAGGTTACTGCTGCACTTACCTCTTACGCTCTCAAAATCTCGCTGTGCCGCAGCACCCTCTCCAGGCCCCGCTTCATCTTCATGCCCCTAAGCTCGCCAATGGCAAAGTCCAAGCACTCCATGGCCGACGGCTGTTCTCGATCAGATGTAAGCCGCGAGGGCTATAATCCTGAAAATGCTGGCACCTAAGATAAACTGAGCACTTATCCAGGATTGGCGCTCCAGATCAGAGAGTAGCTGAAATCCGGCATGAATGCACCGGAGACGCCAGCCTCGGCCTTTCTCGTAATTTGCCGAGCTCCTGCCCGCCCTTGTAGCTGCTGGATGCTGTCTATGTGCAGCCAGAATCGGGTTCTGCCGCTTCCCGCATTGCCGCCGCTAGGAGAGACAGGGTTCGGCCCTTCAATGCTTATGTCTGTCTGGTAAAAGTCTAGCGCCTCGCCCCGCTGAACACCAGCGAACCGCAGACCCTCCAGGTGAAACTGGTGGAATAGCGTGAAGCCGTCGTACATGTTTTCGAAGGACAGATCGCTGGGTCCTATCCCAGCTCCCTCATACAGCTTCCGCCCAGTGCTGTCACTGGCATCTTGCCACTCCTCAAGAGTCGGGACCACACCCCGGGACGCGGGCAAGGTCCTCGTATGGTTGAGGATGTACACGGGCCTCTGCTTCATATCCTTGGCCCGCTCCGCGGTCGTAAAGAGGAAGGCCGCGGAAACACATATCGGCAGGTCATTATCAAAGAGATTCGCAGGCTTGGCTATCCACCGGGCGGATAGGTAGTCCTCCGTGGTCAGCCCCTCCGGACGGTGCTGGTACCAAAACCCCTCCGGAAACAACAGCCCATTCCTTTTTTCGTTCACTACGAAGGGCGCCATCATGTCGTGACTCTTGCCATACTTGCGGCAGTACGCTTCAAACACCATGGCAGTTGTATAACATGCCACAGTACCCCACAGAGTGCTCCATTTGGCAGGGCCGGAAACGGTTTCCCCTGCCGAATCCCCTTGCCCGACGTAGTATCTTCCCCCGAAATTGTGCCAACCTCTCACAACCAAACAGGTGTTGGTTAGGCCGTCGCCCACGGCCTGCGCAGCCACGACTAGGGCGTTGGACATACATATGGGAGCATCCATGACGAACTTGATGTTCGTCAGTTCCGGCATGTTTTTGAGTATCCACTCCACACTCAATTTGGCAATACCATCCAGAGGGTCGTCAGAGGCTTGATAGGTCCTAAGGAAGTCCTCAGGAATGGGCTTGTCTGTTGGCCAAGGAGACCCCGTAGAGGTCTCTGGCGTTAGGACCAATCCATCGACCTGGTCTGGGGAGACACCAGCGTCCTCCATGGCCTTGCGTATCGCAACGATGGTCCAGGCTCCGACGCTGGTGTCGGCACTTTCGTCCCAGCGCCGAGCAGTTGGGGAGACTCCTATGCCGACGGCCGCTACCTTTCCTCTATGCTCCCATATCCCCAACCCCTCTCTGCTTCGATATATTGATTCTGGAGCGATCTGACTTGGAGCTGGCATAAATTACCCCCTTCTGCACATCTACATAGTGTCCACGACATAAGTACTACCCAGTCTCATTCGGTCCTTAGATTGTAAACCAATAGCGAGCCGTGGTCGACCCCAATGTCTTCTTGTTTCACGACATCCTCTCTAACAACTCTAACAACGGCCGCATCCTATTTCAAGCCACACAAGCGCCGCACTCACCTTCGCCAAGAAATCGGTGATGCATCGCAGCAGCAGGTATGCTTCCCCAGAGCCCTGGCCGCGATCAACGGGATACTCCTACCTAAGGCCTGATTGGCCTCAGGCAGGAGGAGGCTATGACCCTCAGGACCTTAGTCAAGGACATGGGAGCGCATTGCCCTCCATGAATGCCAAATATGATAAGCATAGTAAGCCATATTCGCAGCAGTGGGCCACCAGAGTCTTGCCATCCCTTAGAGTAACGTAGGTACTTAACTGCCCGATCAGTGCCGCCTTACCAATCCTAGACTCTCCCGTCACCAGGGAAAGAGAGCCGACACCCAATAGAGCACTGTCGAAGGCAGACTCCAACTACCTCATCTCGGATTCCCTACGCAACTAGTCTTTACTGATCGTGTCCAATCGCCGCAATACCAGTAATGACACAGCTGTGGAAGCGGGAGTGAGCGTTACATCCACTTCCCATGAGAGCTGCTCCCAACACTGCACACGAGGAGGAGAAAGGCATATCAACTAGTGTCCGGCCTCTTCATCCCATTTTGTGGGCTCCTCCGAGCCAACCACCTGCTTTTGGTAGAGTTCGTCGATCCTTGCCTCAGAGTAGCCTAGTTCTTGAAGAAGGCTGCGAGTATGCTGTCCTCTTAGGGGACCCGAACCCACTCGCGCGGGTGTCTTGGACAGGTTGACCACGGGCCCGTAGCGCCAGTAGCTTCCAATTCTCAGATTCTCGGTCGGTTGGACAAAGCCATTCTCGGCCACATGAGGATCTTGGGAGTAGAAGTTGAACATACCGCTCTCCTCAACCTCAACGCAGGCCACATCGGCGGCGGTCAGTAGCTCCTCCCATTCATCGGGGGTTCGGGCAGTAAAAACCCTCTGCAACTCCTCGACAAGGGCCTCGTCGTTCTCTAAACGTGCTGCCTCATTGGTGAACCTAGAGTCCGTGAGCAGATCATCTCTACCCATGGCTCTGCCAAGGGAACGCCACTCCTCCTCGAAGAGACAAGCCAGAAAGATCCAGCCCCGTTGCGCCTGGTAAAGGCGGTAGAGGGCATGAAGCCCATGTCCATTGCCATCAGGAACTAGTCGACCCGGCTTCCTTGAGTAGGAAAGGAAGTCATCGGCATTGGCATACGCGTTAGCGCCAATCATTGTGGAGAGGATGTACTGGGAGACGCCAAACCGCTCCCGAGCATAGAGGCCGAGAAGGGCACCGACGGAGTGGACCATAGACGAATTAGGGTCCGGATTGGCCTCGTTGGCACGTCCCAACATGCGTGCTATCTCCTTGATCTCGTCTATATGCATTGGCTGTTCAGCAGGTGGTATTACGCCCTCGCCAAGCTGCTGGATCGCCCCACCAGCAACCGCTCCACCTATAGGATGCATGGCCGGCCTGTGAGAATGGGGCCCTGAATCGCCATAGCCGCCTGCGTAGATATAGATGATTCTGGGGTTGATCTGGCGGACTTGCTCATACCCGATTCCTAATCTTTCCGGCGCGCCAGGCCGCATGTTATGCACCAGGATGTCGACTTTAGCGGCCAGAGCATTGAATATCTCCTTCCCCTCGGGCGTCTGGAGGTTAATGGAGATATTCTCTGCCCCAGCCTGGGTGTAGTTCGCTCCCAGGCCATCGAAATTGCGGCGCATGGTGTCTCCCTCCAGGGTTTCTATCCGTATGACCCTCGCCCCCAACTCGTAGTTCAGAGAGGTGGAAAGAGGCCCAGCTATGACCGTCGAGAGGTCCAGGATTGTGAACCCAGCCAACGGGTGTGAGGGCAATTCCGCAACTGAGGCCTTACCTTCTCCCCTCACTGATGCTGTCTCGAGCTGACGCAGGATCTCCTGGGTATGCTGTCCTGGGGTGGGTGCAGGCCCCTTTATAGTTCCAGGAGTCTCATTCATGCGTACCGCTACTCCCACCTGGCGCATTCTTCCCACAGTAGGGTCGTTCACCTCCACCACATGGTGATTGTGCAACATCTGGGAATGATTCATCCCCTCTTGAGTGGTCGTGAAAGGCTCCGCAGCCACGTTGGAGGTCTTATTGACGAAGATGTCCATCCACTCCTCCATGGTCTTCTCTTGGGCCTTCTTCAGGATCATCTCCCGCAACTCCTCCCGCTCCTCCGGCATGAGGGTGGGTGCTCGCTCAAACCGAGGATCCTCCAGAACATGCCCCAGTTCCATAACACGTAACGAGTCCCGGAAAAGCCTATCAATAACGTTGGCCATCTGAATCCACTGACCGTCTTTGGTCCTGATGGGTTGGTAGCCCACCCCGGGCTGCCGGCTGGGATCTGACATGGGGTCGTCCTGGAACCTGTCCGGAAACTTGACCATCATCTGCCATATGAGCCAACTGATAACATCGAAGGGGGTGACCCCCTGTATGAGGCTAGTCTCTACCTTCTGGCCTAATCCAGTCTTATCTCGCACAATGAGAGCCGACAGAATGCCGCGCACGGCGGCCATAGCGGTGGAATGATTGGCAACCTGTACAGCTGCGAAGTAGGGGCTCGGGCCTCCATCCTGGCCGGTGAATGCCGTGAACCGCCCGACCTTAGCGGAGACGATCCCTTCGTAGGGTTTATAGTGAGCATATGGCCCCTTGGGGCCGAAGGCAGTGATGGAACAGTACACCAGGTCGGGCCGTTGAGCGCTAACTTCCTGGTAGCCGATGCCTTGGGCATCGGCCTCACCCGGCCGGAAGCTCTCCACCACCACATCTGCTCGGCCGATCAGCCGCCGGGCATTCTCTCGCCCCTCAGTGGTCTGAAGATCAAGGGTGACGCTCTTCTTTCCCCGGTTCCAGAGAAGAGCCTGGGGAAAAGCCCTGTAAGGATCTCCCTCCGGTGGCTCTACCTTGATAACCTCCGCCCCAAAGTCCGACATGACCATGGTGGCTATCGCACCCGCTCGCCCCAATGAAAAATCAAGGACTACCATATTCTCCAGTGGCTCCGTCATCGGCTTCCTCCTCGTTAGCTACGTCAGCGTATCCAATACTACGGCGTTACAGCGAAGCCCTCAATTTCGCGGCGCCTCAGCGTGGCGATGGTTCGCCATCGTAAAGCGTCCATGGCTCTCCGGTAGCTGTATCTACAGGGAGAAACGCGAAACCCGCTAGGATAGCGTAGTGCCGGTTCATATCCGAATCGTCCATGTGGTAGTACACATGTGCGTTGAACTGGGCTCGCATCGTTTCTAGTATGCGCTTCCGAACCGCAAAATCGACGGCGACTCCATGCTCCTCCCACA
>JASLXI010000006.1:3145-13783 GCA_030740415.1 Dehalococcoidia bacterium | reverse complement strand
TAAGGGCACCGAGATCTGAGTACCTATGTACAGAAGCATCGCCAAAACGCTGGCGAGCGTCAGCTTCCAGTGTGGTCGTAGATAGGCAAAAAGGCGCAGGATGACACCCTGGTTGTAGACCTGGCCAAACTCTATATCCTCGAGGACCAGGCTGAGGCGACCGCGTATTCTGCGTACCTCAACAGCTCCGGGAAGGTTCGGGTTCCAGCCGCCCATATGCATCGTATTAGGAGTCTCTCTCTGATTTTGGCCCGGGTGTTCCCAGACGACCAACGGTCGTGCTGCCGCCTACCTTGGGGGTTATCTCCTGGCGGCCGTTGGACTCTGTCTCCTGAGGACGGAGTTGGAGCTCGTAAATCTCTTGGTATGGGCCGGGCACTCGCAACAACTCATCGTGGACGCCCTGCTGTACTACCCTGCCATCTCTCATCACTAGGATCGCATCGGCGTTCTTCACGCTGCTAAGACGATGAGCGATGACGAAGGTAGTCCTACCCTGGATCACCGTGTTCAAGGCTTGGCGGATTAGGTGCTCCGTCTCGGTGTCTACGCTGGAGGTTGAGTCGTCTAGTATGAGAATTGGTGGATCAAGCAGCAGAGTGCGGGCTATGGCCAGACGCTGACGCTGACCTCCGGACAGGGTAACGCCCCGCTCCCCTACATAGGTATCATATCCCTGGGGCATGCTCTTGATGAAGTCATGGAGCTGGGCCAGCTTTGCTGCCCTAATCACATCCTCCATGGATGCGTCCACCGCGCCATAGGCGATGTTAGCCCGAATGGTAGATGTGAAGATAAATACGTCCTGTTGCACAATCCCCACATTCTTGCGCAGGGAGGCCAGGGTGACGTCGCGGATGTCCATTCCGTCGATAGTGACTCGTCCCTCGGTGACATCGTAGAACCGTGGGATTAGGTGTACCACGGTGGTCTTCCCGCTACCGGGGGCACCTAGAATGGCCAACACCTTGGTGCTAGGGACCTCAAAGTCCACCTGATGTAGTACAGGCGAAATGTCACTGTACCCAAAGGATATGTTTTCGAAGCGAACGTCCCCTTTCACGCGAGGCATCTCAAGTGCGTCTCGCTTCTCCTTCACCGGCGACTCGGCGTCTAATACGTAGAAGATGCGCTCCCCTGAGGACATGGCCCGGGAGAAGCTGTTTACAATCCATGCCGTCATGCGCACGGGTATTGCCAGCAGGCCCATGTAAAGCAGAAAGGCTACGAGTTCCCCTTCAGACATCTTGCCTTCCACCACCTGACCGCCTCCAAACCACAGGATCACACCCGTGCCTCCAAGGAAGAAGAAGTTATTTAGGGAGGTGGTAACTGCCTGCAGCCGTTCGGCATTGAAGCCGTATCGGGCGACCTCGCTGGCGTGGTATCCGAACTTCTCTTTTTCGTAGTCCTCGGCGGCAAAGGCCCTGACCACCCGCTGGCCGGCCAGGTTCTCCTGAAGCACTGTGTTCAGGAGTCCCATCTCCGTCCGCTCGGCCAACCAGTTTCGTCTCATCTGAAGCATGATGGTGGATGTGCGCAGCAGAATGAATGGTACGAAGACAAGGCTCATCAGTGCCAGCTTCCAGCTTGAGGCTATGAGAATCACGCTGACGCCCAGGATTAGGAGCACCATGTACCCCCCGCGGATTACACCGCCTTGGATGAACATCCGCACCCCTTCCACGTCTGCAGTAGCGCGGGACATCAGGTCTCCGGATCTCTGGTTGTCATGGAAGGCGAAGCTGAGCCGCTGAAGCTTCTCGTAGTAGGTGGTCCGAAGGTCGTAGGCTACCCGCTGGCCTAGGGACTCCCCAAGGTACTGCTGGCCATAGGCCGCCACGCCGCGCATGACGCTCAACACGAGGATTGCAAGGGCGAGCACCAAGAGCTGCTGAAACTCTCCAGACCCCACTACCTCATCCACGGCAGTCCCTAGAATCCTGGGAATTGACAGGGCAAAGACGGCGACGCCAATAGTGGAGAGGTAAGCCAGCAGGAGTCTAGGTTTGTACTTTAATGCAAAGCCAATAAGCCGGATTAGGATGGACATGATCCGTTGGTGTGTGCTCCTCGTGGGCCGTTGCTAATACCCAACGTATATTATATCCAATCTATTTCAATGTCCAGCGTACCTTGGGAGTGTCCTAATTCGAAAGCCATACAAGGCCTTCAATCTTTCCCGGGTTTGTGCGTCGCTCCAGTAGGCATGCTGATGGTATCCTGATTGTCTTTTGGAACCCCACCAGGGATTGTAGCAGGCAAAGTGTACATTCACAGCAGCCTTGAGGTCGCCCATTTTCTTGCTGAAAGCATTGCTGAGGCGGATGAACCTTCCCATGGACATCCGCGACGACTGGTCGAAGGCAAATTGGGACACTGCCGTACTGGGCCGTTTCTTGACAGCCTGAGGAACGGCTCTTATACTCGCGCCTAACTACACGGAGCAAGGGCTGAGAACGGGGATAGTAGGCCTTCAAGTGGGAGGTGGAGAGCCGCGTAAGGAGTGATCCGGTGTCAGCGCAGGGGTTGAATGGGCCCGGGAGCCGCAAACCGAACACTCCGAACACTCTTTATTATCAGAGGGTTAGTAGGCTTTGCCGGAAGAGTCCCGTTGCAGGCTCGTGAACCCGACGTGGCGGATTTCACTGAGATTAGCGTGAGGTGGGAGACGCTGCTATCTCTCCAAATTACGGTGGCACCGCGGATTGAGCCCCGCCCTTGAAGGTGGGTCTTTTTGTTTGTACAGAGTTGGCGCGGTTATAGAACGGACTACTTCTTCAGAGAAGAGCATGCTAGAAAAGAGAGTCCTGACTGGCATATGGCCCACCGCCGCAATGCACCCGGGCCACTACGCGGGTGCGTCGGAGAGCTGGCTGACTCTCCAGGACGAGTATGACTGCTTCTTCCTGATAGCTGACTATCAGGCCTCGCGTGACCACCTGGATGACATCGATGGGATAAGGTGGTTCGTTAAGGAGGTGATCCTGGCCAGGCTGGCCGTGAGTCTTGACCTGCAGCGTAGCACCCTTGTTGTTCAGAGCGACATACCAGAGCACGCTCAGTCGACATCGTTCCTCTCCATGTTCACTACTCTAGTCATGCTCCAGTGTAATCCCACCCTCAAAGCAGAGACAAAAGGGCTCGATGTAGGAAACCCCTCTATGGGCTTGTTTAACTATCCGGTGAGCCAGATAGCGGTCATGCTTCTGCCCAAGGATCACCTAGTGTCTATTGGAGACGACCAGCTCCCGCATGTTGATATGACAATGGAGAGAGCCCGCCGATTCAATAGGAGCTATGGTCAAGTATTTCCTGAGCCGCAAGCGCTGGTAGGGCGAGTGCCCTGCCTTGCGGGCCTCGACGGCTAGTCTAAGATGAACCAAAGTCTGGATAATTGAATCTACCTGTGAGACGATGCGCAGACGGTTAACAGGAAGGTTATGAGTATATGCACCGATCCTACTCGGGGCCACGCCACTGACCCTGGGCAGGTGGACGGCAATTCCCTGTTCATGGACCATGGCGCTTTCAATTCCAATGCCGATCAGCTAGAGGAGTTGAAGAAGCATTACCGAGTTGGTCGCGTACGGGACGTGGGGGTAAAGCGCAAACTGGCAGATGCCCTCAACGACTTGCTAGAACCTATTTGGGAGAGACGACATTACTATGAGCAGCACCGCCAGCTTGTAAAGGATGCACTGATGGAGGGCACCTGTCATGCTAGAGCCAAGGCAGCGGCGACCATGACAGAGGTGCGAAAATCCATGCGGATCAGCAGGTACGTGGAATGAGGAGTCACTCCTTGATTTCCAAAGACAAATGCGTATGAGTAACTACTATCCATCGCTAGAAGAAGTGAAAGGCATGGCCGGGCAGGGAAACCTAATCCCCTTTTATCGTGAGATCAACGCGGACCTGGAGACCCCCGTTTCTGCCTACCTGAAAATAGCCCAGCCTCCCTACTCCTTCCTCCTGGAGAGCGTGGAGGGCGGAGAGAGACTGGCCCGGTACAGCTTCATCGGGACCGAGCCCTTCCACGTGGTCAAGACCGGCTCTGGGCAACCCTACGGAGAGGTTGACCCCTTGGTGGTGATTCAGGAGATGATGGACAGGTATACCCCGGTGCCAATACAGGGGCTACCGCGCTTTCACGGTGGCACTGTTGGCTACCTCTCCTACGATGCCGTACGCTACTTCGAGCGGGTTCCAACGCCGATCCAGGACCCCCTGGGGCTTCCGGAGGCGATGTTTCTATTCGTGGACACTCTGCTGGTCTTCGATCACGTTAGGCACAAGATAAAGGTGGTCACTCACATCCACCTGGACGAAGCGACTGTCGAGAGTGCTTATCAGGAAGCGGTAGGACGCATAGAGGAGCTTGTGGGTCGTTTGAGCAAGCCCTTGGTAATGGAGCCTCGCCCCGTGACCGGAGTTGTGGATGGGGAATTAACAATCACCTCTAATATGACCAAGGAGAGACACGGGGCTTTGGTGGAGCGGATAAAGGAATACATTTACGCAGGGGACATCATACAGGCGGTACTCTCACAACGACTGGCGAGGCCCACCCACGCGTCTCCACTCGATATATACCGCGCATTGCGCACCCTAAACCCTTCGCCGTACATGTACTTTCTGGCCCTGGACGGCTTTCACATCGTCGGTGCCTCTCCAGAGCTGCTGGTGCGGGTGGATGACGGTGTCATCTATAACTTTCCTCTGGCCGGGACAAGGCCCAGGGGTGTGACCACCGCGGAGGACGAAGCCCTGGCCAAGGAGCTGAAGGCCGACGAGAAGGAACGGGCCGAGCACATCATGTTGGTGGACTTGGGCCGCAACGACGTTGGCCGCATCTCCGGGCCAGGTTCGGTGGAGGTCACTGACCTCATGAGGGTTGTGCGCTACTCCCATGTGATGCATATGGAGTCGGAGGTGCACGGCAGGCTGAGGGCCGACAAAACCATCTACGATGCCCTGCGCTCCTGCCTGCCCGCGGGTACCCTGTCCGGCGCACCCAAGATTCGGGCAATGGAAATCCTGGCAGAGCTGGAAGCCGAGCGACGGGGCCCTTACGGGGGAGCCGTGGGCTACTTTGGGTTCAATGATGCAATGGATACTGCCATTACCATTCGCACCATGGTTCTCAAGGATGGCGTGGCTTATATCCAGGCGGGAGGTGGCATAGTGGCCGATAGCGTGCCTGAGACGGAGTACCTGGAGACTCTGCACAAGGCTCAAGCCGTCCTCCTAGCCATACAGGAAGCAGAGGCAGCTGATTAGCAGGAGATGTCCTGCCAATTGACATTTCGTTGCCAGGACTATATGGTCAAAGGTGATCCTGCGTACATTTCTTGCGGTGCTTGAGGTAAGAGAGTGGCCCTCGTGAGACTCGGCGGCTAAGGTGCGGAGGTTTTGATGGTGGCAGTAAGTAAAGACAACCCGGCATCGCGCGCCATCTGGACTTGGGGTAAGGGACGATGGTTTCCTCTGAGCATGATTACCTTGGGGTTGCTGCTGCTCGGACTTGTCTGTGGATACTACCTGTACTCGGTTATAGCCCGTGCCCAGCTTGAGGAGCTAGAGTACACGGTTCTCCTGGACGAAACAAACCAAATGGGTGGTTTCTCAACTATCTATCCGGGAAATCTGGTGCCACCTTTGTCCTGGAATGACCCTCGCTGGATGGATGTGGACGACGACTCCTATGCTTCACTCTTCGAAGGCTTTACCCCGATTGATGGCAACGGTATGTCCGCTGAGACTGCTGGTGTAACTGCTCCCACCAGGATCGACATCCCATCCATAGGCCTGAGCTCTACGGTCAAGGAGTTGAAGGTTGTTAACTATGGAGACGCCCGGGGCTGGGAGACTCCGAAAGACGTGGTAGGCCATATTTCTGCCACCTCCAATCCTGGAGAGGCCGGCACCGGATACCTCTTCGGACACTTTCAGAGTCCAATTCGGGGAGAAGGTTCGATATTTCGTAATCTCGCCAAGATTCCCGACCTGCTCCGCATGGGGCGGGATGTGTATGTTGTCCTCTACAACGAGGAAGATACAGAGTTCCTCTATCGGGTTTCCCAGACAACGGTAATCCCTCAGGAGGACTTCACCTTGCAAGCCTCACTGGATTCGACTATCACTATGGTTGCCTGTGTTCCTGCATATATATACGACCAGCGCCTTTTGGTGACAGCCAAGCTGGTCGGGGTGAAGGGATGACCTGTCTGTAAGCCCAGGTCTGCATACTCGAGACATTCAGCACAAGGAGGATGATGAATATGGATGCCAAGCATGTTCTGGAGGAGAAGGACCTACCTAGGCAGTGGTATAACATTGCGCCGGATCTTCCGATTCCCGTTGAGCCACCGCTCAATCCGGGGACCAAGCAACCCATTGGGCCGGAGGACTTGGCCCCCATCTTCCCTATGGGCCTCATTCAGCAGGAGGTGAGCCAGGAACGCTATATAGACATTCCGGAGGAGGTGAGGGAGGTCTATAAACTGTGGCGTCCCACCCCTCTGTTCAGAGCTTTCCGACTTGAGAAGGCCTTGGATACTCCCGCCAAGATTTTCTACAAGTACGAAGGGGTAAGCCCTGCGGGAAGCCACAAGCCCAACACTGCCGTAGCCCAAGCCTACTTCAACAAGCAAGAAGGGATCAAGAGACTAAGTACGGAAACGGGCGCGGGCCAATGGGGAAGCGCCTTGGCCTTTGCCTGTCAGCTCTTTGGACTGGAGTGTAAGGTCTACATGGTCAAGGCCAGCTACCACCAGAAGCCCTACCGCCGCTCCATGATGGAGACCTGGGGTGCGAGTGTGGTTGCCAGCCCGAGTGACGAAACCAATGCGGGGCGAAACATTCTTGCTCAGGATAAAGAGTCGCCCGGCAGCCTTGGCATGGCCATCAGCGAAGCGGTGGAGGATGCCGCCACCCGGGACGACACTAACTACTCCCTGGGAAGCGTTCTGAACCACGTTCTAATGCACCAGAGCATCATAGGGATGGAGTGCAAGACCGTTTTCGAGAAGCTGAACTTGTACCCGGACATAGTCATAGGGTGTATCGGCGGAGGATCCAACTTTGCTGGAATCTCCTTTCCCTTCATTCAGGACAAGCTGCAGGGAAAAGGAAACACTCACTTTATCGCAGTGGAGCCCGAAGCCTCTCCCAGCGTCACCCGAGGGGTCTACACCTACGACTTTGGAGATACAGCAGAAACAACGCCCCTGATGAAGATGTTCACCTTGGGGCACACCTTCGTGCCCCCCGCTATTCACGCTGGCGGACTGCGTTACCACGGGATGGCCCCCCTGATTAGTCTTCTGTGCGAACAAGGGCTAGTAGAAGGAAGGGCGGAACACCAGACAGCCGTCTTTGACGCCGCTGTCCAGTTTGCCAGGACAGAAGGGATCTTGCCGGCCCCCGAGCCTTCCCATGCCATCAAGGTGGTCAGGGACGAGGCCCTCAGGTGCAGGGAATCTGGAGAATCCAAGACCATCCTATTCAACCTTAGCGGTCACGGCCACTTTGACCTGTCGGCCTACGACTCCTATTTTGCAGGCTCTCTGGAGGATTACGCATATCCCCAGGCCGAGGTGCAGAGGGCTCTGGCCGGCCTTCCCCAGATGTAGGGTATCAGCGAGGCAGCATATGCTTCAAGAATCTGGCCTGTATAAAGAAATAATGGGGTTGGTTATCAGTAATTTACTGATAACCAACCCCATTTGCTAGTAAGTATGAATCCCCCGACAATCTCTGAGGGTTCTATACGTCCAGGTTGCGAACGCTGGTGGCGTAGGCCTGGATGAAGGCCTTGCGGGGGGCTACTTCCTCGCCCATGAGCTCAGTGAAGACCCTGTCGGCGGCCTCGGCGTCCTCTGCGGTTACCTGGAGCAGGCTACGGGTCTCAGGGTTCATGGTGGTCTCCCAGAGCTGGTCGGGGTTCATCTCACCCAGTCCCTTATATCGCTGGGTGGAGAGGCCGCGTTTACCCTCCATTTTCTTGAGGATAGCGTCCTTTTCCGCTTCTAGGTAGGCGTAGCGGGCGTCTTTTCCTGCCTGGATCTTGTACAGAGGCGGCTGGGCTATGTACAAGTATCCGTCCTCTATGAGGGACTGCATGTTGCGGTAGAAGAAGGTTAGCAGGAGAGTTCTTATGTGAGAGCCGTCCACATCGGCGTCCGTCATGATGATGACCTTGTGATAGCGAAGTTTCTCGAGGTTTAGGTCGTCTCCCAGGCTTGCTCCCACCGCGGTGATGATGATGCGGATCTCCTCATGGCCCAGCATCTTGTCTAGGCGGGCCTTTTCCACGTTGAGGATTTTGCCCTTCAGGGGCAAGATGGCTTGGAAGCGTCTGTCTCGGCCCTGCTTGGCCGAGCCGCCTGCGGACTCTCCCTCTACTAGGTATAGCTCGGAAAGGGATGGGTTCTTTTCGGAGCAGTCCGCCAGTTTACCTGGAAGGGAGCCGCCATCCATGGCGTTCTTTCTTAACACTAGGTCCCTGGCTTTGCGTGCCGCGTCACGGGCCTTCTGGGCGGTGAGACATTTGTCTATAGTGGCCCGAGCTTCCGTGGGATGTTCCTCGAGGTAATAGGTGAGGGCCTCGGCCACTACGGAGTCCACATAACCCTTCACCTCTGCATTGCCTAGTTTACCCTTGGTTTGGCCTTCGAACTGCGGATCCATCAGCTTTACGCTGAGGACTGTGGTTAGACCCTCCCGCACGTCCTCTCCTGAGAAGTTGGGCTGGTCGTCCTTCAGGAACTTCTGCTTACGTGCGTAGTCATTGAGGGCCCGTGTAAGGGCAGTCCGAAACCCTGTGAGGTGGGTCCCTCCGTCGGCGGTGTTAATGCAGTTGGCAAAGGAATAGGTGATTTCGGAGAAGCCACCGTTATATTGAAAGGCTGCCTCCACCATGGTGCCTTCCACAGTCTTTTGAATGTAGATGGGGGTTGGCTGAAGGACCTCTTTATTATGATTAAGTTGGCTGACAAAGCTGACGATTCCTCCATCAAAGAGGTACTTCTGCCTCCATCCGGAGTATCCATGTTCCTTGTGCCACTCGCTGATCAGTGATATCTGAAGGCCTTGATTGAGATAGGCCATCTCCTTGAAGCGCTGACTCAGTGTGTCGAAGTCGTATTCGGGAGGACCGAAGATATCCTCATCGGGCATAAAGGTCGTGGTGGTTCCGGTGCCCGATGCTTTTCGTTCCTTTTCCAGAGGGCCTATCGTGATCCCTCTCTGGAAGTCCTGGGTGTGCAGGAAGCCGTCTCTCTTCACTGCTACTCGCAACCAGGAAGAGAGAGCGTTTACCACAGAGGCTCCTACTCCGTGGAGTCCCCCAGAAACCGAGTATCCCTTACCCCCGAACTTGGCACCGGCGTGAAGGGTGGTCATCACCGTTTCCACAGCGGTCTTGCCGGTAGTTGGGTGGAGGTCGACGGGAATGCCTCGGCCATCGTCCTCTACTTTGACAGAGCCGTCAGCTTCGATACGGATGGCGACGCTGGTGCAGTAGCCGGCCATGGCTTCGTCCACAGCGTTGTCTACGATTTCGTAGATCAGATGGTGGAGGCCACGATGGTCGGTACTACCGATGTACATCCCCGGACGTCTTCGCACCGCCTCCATCCCCTCCAGAACCTGTATATCCTGAGCAGTGTATTCTGCTGCTTGAGCTTGCTCCGCCATAATTCTCCAACCTCTCCTGCTAGGGAACACCCTAGAGATTTGACTGGTCAGCAGCCAGGGCTGCTGACCAGTTTTATATCCATTCCAATGATGAACCATAGCCCATGGTCCGCTTTAGCACAATGGAAGCATGTAGGAATGTATGGGCTAGGTGAACTGGGAAAAGCGCGTACAATATCGAATTCCGACGGGAGAACATGGGAAATGATGAGGAATTTGAATTGTCACACAGGGAAACTCTAGCACCTTTCTTTAAACTTGTCAAAATTCTCGAGGGATTATTAGGTGTGTGAAGCACCTTTTCTTTCCCACATACCCCTTCTGTGATAGACTTCCCGTCTGAGGCATCATGACTACAACGGAACACAGTGTCTTCTCAGGCATGCGCCCCTCGGGACGACTGCACCTTGGCAATTACATCGGAGCACTGCAAAACTGGGTGGCACTCCAGGAAGAGTACCGCTGCATTTACTGTGCAGTGGACGTTCATGCACTCACGGACATGCATGGAGAGGCCACCAGGGAGATTCAGCAAAACATTCGAGAGATGGTTCTGGACTGGCTGGGGGCGGGCATAGACCCGGAGAGGAGCCTGGTCTTTGTCCAGTCTCAGGTGCCGGAGGTGATGGCCCTCCATACGCTTCTCAGCATGGTGACTCCTCTTGGCTGGTTGATGCGGGTGCCGACCTTCAAGGACAAGGTACGCCAGCTAGAAGAAACGGAGGAGTCGGTCAGCTACGGTTTGGTGGGCTATCCAGTCCTCATGACTGCCGACATCATCCTCTACAAAGCAGACACCGTGCCGGTAGGAGAGGACCAGTTGCCCCACCTGGAGTTGGCTCGGGAGATAGTTCGGCGTTTTAACCACCTCTACGGCCCTACATTTCCTGAGCCGCAACCCAAGCTGACGGAATACCCTCTGATTCTGGGCCTGGA
>JASLXI010000006.1:0-3135 GCA_030740415.1 Dehalococcoidia bacterium | reverse complement strand
AGAAGATGAGCAAGAGCCTGGGCAACCACATAGAACTGGCTGCCACTCCGGAGGAGACCAGTGCCAGGGTCAAGACGGCCTTCACAGACCCCCAACGTCTCCGCCGTACGGACCCCGGGCGTCCCGAAATCTGCAACGTGTACGCCCTTCACAAGCTGTTCAACCCCGACAGGCTGGATGATGTGTACGAGAAGTGCATCTCGGCCCAGCTTGGCTGCGTGGACGACAAGCAGTTGATGGCCGATGGCATCAACAAGACGCTGGAGTCTTTCAGGGAGCGTCGCCGTGAGTTTGTGGAGAAGCCAGGCTATGTGGAAGAGGTGCTCCGGGAGGGAGCCCGCCGCGCCAGGACCATCGCCCGTGAGACCCTGACTGAGGTTCGGGAGAGGATGGGCATCTCGGAGGCTGCGCTTTGAATAGTGGAACCCCTGTTCTCCTGCCTTCTTCTCGATCCGGCCTCCCTGCTTTAGACGTAGCTCTCAGAGTGGTGAAGGAGGCAGGTCAGACGCTGGTGACGAGGCTGCACGGCGAGAAAGAAGTCTCGTATAAAGGTAGGGCCAATCTGGTCAGCGATGTGGACAAACTGGTGGAGCGTCAGGTCATTGAGGAGTTGCACGGAGAGTTTCCCGACGATGGTTTCTTGGCGGAGGAATCGGATGCGGTTCCCACCAACTCGGAATACACCTGGATAATCGATCCACTGGATGGCACCCGGAACTACGTTCTAGGCATCCCCTTCTTCTGCACGGTTCTAGCCCTGGCAAAAGGGAATGATGTGATAATGGGCCTGACCTACGATCCCGTGCGTGATGAGATGTTTCAAGCCGTAAAGGGTGGAGGGGCTTTCCTGAACGGCAGCGCGATAACCGTCTCTGCCAAGACCGAGTTGGAAGACGCCCTCCTGAGCTATGACCTTGGCTATGTAGACGAAGAAGCCTCCACGGCCATCGAACTGGTGTTGCACCTGTGGCCCAACATCCAGGGCACGAGAATAATGGGCTCTGCGGCGCTGGGACTGGCCTATGCAGCGTGTGGAAGGACGGACATGTATTTTCACCATAACTTGTGTCCCTGGGACATTGCTACGGGCCTTGTCCTGGTGCCCGAGGCGGGAGGCGTTATTACAGATAAGTACAAGACGCCATCCTCCTTGCAAGCTGAGAGCGTAATTGCCTCGGGTAACACTCTCCATGCGAGGTTCCTGAAGGCTACCGAGGGGCTGGCCTGGCGGCAATAACTATGCCCTATGCAACAGCCAATGGTCTGAGCCTCTACTACGAAATCGATGGGGAGCCTGATGCACCTCCGGTGATACTCATTACGGGTCTAAGCGGGGATCATCGTGGATGGGGGCAGCTCCCCTGTCTGCTGAAGAGTTCTTTCAGGGTGGTCTCCTTCGATAATCGCGATAGTGGTCTGAGCCAGCGTGGCAGCAGTCCCTATGCCATTAGGGACATGGTGGAGGATGCCGCCGGGCTAATGGCCGAGGTGGGTATCGACCGCGCTCACGTGGTGGGCTACTCCATGGGAGGAGCCATAGCCCAGGAACTGGCCATCAGCTTTCCACACCTGGTCGACCGCCTAGTGCTCCTTGCTACCTACGATGCCACCGACCCCCGGGGCGCCGCTCTGTTGAGGGGATTTGCCTCGCTAAGAAGAGAATTGCCCCGGGAGGAATACGTGCGTTTTACCCTGCCCTGGGCGTACACGTACAAGGAGTACCAGATACCCGGCCTGATAGACCAGGTGGTACAGGATGTTCTGGATGACTCACTGTTCCAGGAGCCGGACGCCTACGAGCGCCAGATGGAGGCCACCATTGCCTTTAACTCCCGGGACCGGCTGCAACATATCTCCTGCCCCACGCTACTCATCTTTGGAGAGGAGGACGTGATGACGCCAATCCGTTTTGCCAGGGAGTTGGTGCGGGGTATCAAGGACTCCTGGTTGGTCATCCTGGAGGGCACGGGTCACCTATTCGTCCGCACTAGGCTGGGGGAGATAGCAGCTCTCATAGATTCTTTTGTGAGGTAGGGATTGCCATGAGATGTCTGCCAAAACCCCTACGAACATTATTCGGATAGAACCTCGTGGGATGCTGTTTACTAGACTACAATAGCGCCTGAAGGAATTTCGTGTCGCATAAGATGTATTAGCGTTGTGAAGAGAACGATTAGCCTTCTGGGGAACCACAGCCTTCAGGTGACTCTGGGTTCTCGTTCAAGGCCTGGCAGGAGACACAAAAGGCAGCCACAACGCGAGACATTGACCGCCTGCAATTATGGTGGTCGGAGCAAACTATTCCAGTAGCGGAACGGCCTAAATCCAACACCGAAGCAAGTTCCTCAAACGGTAACACTGGCTGGTTTGGGAATACAGCCCGTATTGCATGTGGGCCCAGACAGCTGTAATCCTGGCCCTGATGGGAGCTACCTTTATCACGGCCATATTATTTGGTATCTCATCTCAATTCGTGGGTTACAGCGGGACGGCAGACAGAATGATCACCAGGGGACAGTTCTTGTAGCCTTTTGTCTCTTGATGTGCTGTTTTGGCAGTGCGCCGAACGTACCGACGATCTCGAGGAGATTTTGGGCACTTTCCAAGGCAGAAGTGGCTATCCTCGGGGTAATCGCGCTGGTAATAGCAATCTGAGAGAATCTGGACGAGCTTGACGTGATATAGGACCGTTGTTGTTCAGCCTTCCAGCTTCTCCAGTAGCCAGGTCTTGAGGACGGGATGAAGCTCGTTCCGGCACTCCCGGAGGTTGTGGCCCGCCCTGGGGTATAGAACCAGTTTCTTGGGCTCTCTAGCAATCTCGTTGATGAGGACAGAGCAGCGATAGGTCAGTTTGTCGTCCTTCTCCCCGTGGATCAGAAGAAGCGGCCTTGGGCTTACCATGTAGGCGTATTTAGCGCCGTAGGTCTGGCTCGCAAGGCCGACGACCGCTGCCACGGCATCACTTAAAGGGGCGGCGGCGATGACAACCGCTCCCCCAAAGGAGTGGCCCACTAGTGCCACCTTGTTGCAGCCCTGCTCCCGCAGGAAGTCAACGCCTACCAGCACGTCCATGATACAGTTTGAAAGATTGTTAGGCTTACGGTAGCTCAGTCGCAGGGAGGAGATGCCGTCCCG
>JASLXI010000069.1 GCA_030740415.1 Dehalococcoidia bacterium | reverse complement strand
AAGCAAGACGATAGACAACCTCCTCCGCCAGGGGGCCGAAGTTCTGCACGACAAGGTGGCCCTTGTCCATGTCCACGGACATGCAAGCCAGGAGGAGCTAAAGCTGATGCTCAACCTCGTCAGGCCGCGGTACTTTGTTCCAGTCCACGGAGAGCACCGACACCTGAAGGCCCACGCAGCGCTTGCCCACTCGCTGGGTATGTCCCCAGAGGATACCTTTGTCCTTGAAAATGGCGACGTTCTGGAGGTAACACCCCAGTACGCCGAGGTGGTTGACCGTGTGACCGCGGGCCCCATATTCGTCGACGGCCTGCAGGTCTGGGACATGAACAATGGAGTGCTGAAGGACAGGCAGCTGCTTTCTAAGCATGGGATTGTGGTGATGGTCCTGACCCAGGACAAGAAGACGGGGCGCTTGCTCAAAGCTCCTGATATGGTCTCCAGTGGTTTCATAGATATAGGGGAGTACGGCGATATCCCGGAGGAGACGGCCCAAATAGTGATGGAGGCCCTGAACCACGATGGCGAGCAATCAGTGGACAGCGGGTTCATTACCAGCAAGGTAAAGGAAGCGGCGGGCAGCTTCCTCCACCAGCAAACGGGCCGTCGGCCTATGATCATACCAGTCGTCGTGGAGGTATGAGGAAAGAACATGGTTACCTGGGTGTTGATGGGCTGGCGCCACCGGAGGCTTTCGGGAATCACCGCTACTGCGGTGGTAATCCTGGGGGCTACTCTATGGCAGCTTTCCGAGATTTTTGATGGCTACATCTTCACCAGAGACCTGTTGATACGCAGCTCGGCCTTTGGACTCCTGCCTCCTCTCCTGTGGACTGTGGTGCTTGCATCGGCGGTGTGGAAAAAACGCTCTCTTCTCAGGCATCGCTTCTGGAACAGGTGGATTGCGGCCTTGCTGGTGTCTTCCGTGACTTGGGGTGCTCTGGCCTACTTCTCTGGCTCAGCGGGCATCTTGGAGGAGGTTTCCCTGGGAGGATGGATCGGACAGAGTATCAAGGGGTCCTCCGATGTGTTGGGAGTGTTTCGATTAGCGGCGATCTCGGTCTTGGTCGCCGCAGTAGCGTTTCCCCAGCTCACCAGCAAGCTCTTGAAACGCGTCCCACCTGTGGCGAAGCGTGCTGCAAAAGCCACAGGCCGCCTCGCTCGAAGACAAGAATTCTCTAGCACCAAGGTGCCCAGGAGGAGGGGATTCCTCTTCGTAATGCTCAGGAGGGCTTGGAGGGGAAGGAGAAAGGATCGTACCCATGCTCAGGTCACGGTGAAGGATGCTCCGGCTCCTCAGGTAGCCAAGCCGCCTGTGACGAGACAAAGGCAGCCCTCATCGCGAAGGCTCGGCAGTGCTGATCACCCGCGGGATTCTCAGGTTGCGCCTCCTACCCAGATCCCAGAACCGATGACGACAGTGGGCTCAATCCTTGCACCAGAAAGGGTGATAACCAGCGAGGAAATAGAACAGTGGTCACTACCCTCTATTTCCCTTCTGATGCTACCTCCAACGGGGAGCCATGAGCCGGGTATAGACCAGGAGGGGACGTCCAACCTCATCGAGACCACCCTCGGAGACTATGGTATCGAGGTGAGAGTGTCCGAGGTGAAACCCGGGCCTGTAGTTACCATGTTCGGGCTGGTTCCAGGCTGGGTCAGGCGGTCCCGGGAGGTGAGGGAACGGACCTCGGAGGGCAAGTCGGTAATGGATGAAAGAGGAAAGCCTGTAGTTCGTCGCGTCGAAGACAACACGCGGGTCAAAGTGGATAGCATCGTGGCCCGGGAGAAAGATTTAGCCTTGGCCTTGGCTGCTCCTAGCCTGCGCATCGAGGCTCCCATTCCCGGCGCTTCCCTGGTGGGCATAGAGGTTCCCAATCCAAGGCCTGCCGTCGTGACCCTGCGCTCCGTCATGGAGACGGAAGGCTTTAATGGTCTCAGTTCCAAGTCCAAGTTGGCCCTTGGCTTGGGAATGGGCACAGGAGGGGAAGTGGCGGCTGCTGACCTTGGCCGAATGCCTCACTTACTCATTGCTGGATCCACTGGCAGTGGCAAGAGCGTATGTATCAACTCCGTCATCGCCTCCATCATCATGCAAAACTCGCCCTGGGAGACCCGTATGTTGCTTATAGACCCCAAACGAGTGGAACTTACCCCGTATAACGGCATACCCCATCTCCTTGCGCCTGTTGTCGTGGAGGTGGAAGTGGCGGTGCAGATGTTAAAGGGTATGATTCAGGAAATGCTGCGGCGGTACAAGGTCTTTGAAGAGGCAGGAGCACGCAACATAGAGGGATACAACAGGGGACGTTCTGTGGGGGAAAGAATGCCACTGGTGGTGGTGGCCGTCGATGAGTTGGCGGACTTGATGATGTCCGCCCCCTACGACATAGAGCGCTCAATAATCCGACTGGCCCAGTTGGGAAGGGCTACAGGGATTCATCTGGTAGTCGCTACCCAGCGACCATCGGTAGACGTGGTAACGGGTCTCATCAAGGCCAACTTCCCCAGTCGCATCAGCTTTGCGGTAGCCTCCCAGGTGGACTCTCGCACCATCCTGGACTCGGTTGGAGCGGAGAAGCTTCTGGGGCGTGGAGACATGCTGTTTCAGCCGCCGGATACTCCCAAGCCTAAGAGGATTCAGGGGGCCTTCATCTCGGATAGAGAGATAGAGGACCTAGTGGGGTACTGGCAGAACCAGAAAGGACCTCTTCCTCCAGAAATTTCTCTGGATATCGAAGACAGCAGTCAGGTTTCGGGAATGAGGGATGGAGAGATGGGGGACGAACTATTGGAGAAGGCATGGAACCTGGCCACTCAATACAATCGTATGTCTACGTCGCTTCTCCAGAGGAGATTGAGGATTGGATATCCCAGGGCTGCCCGCCTGATGGATCTCCTGGAAGAGGAGGGAGTGGTGGGGCCTGGCGAGGCAGGAAAATCTCGGGATGTGCTGGTGACCAGGAGTAGTAGAAAACAGGACGGGGAGGACTAGGCCATGGTACGCAGCCTTGGCGATCGGCTGAGTTCTTTTTTTGGAAGGACGCTCCCTCCTCTCGGCGAAGATCAGGAACTTCGAGAATACTGTGAAGCCTGTAACATCGTGCTTGTGGATGCAGCGCTTTATCTCCAGTACCGGGTGTGCCCCTCGTGCCGTTTTCACTATCCGATCACAGCCAGGGAACGAATCTCTCTACTGGCCGACCACAACACCTTCCGAGAAAGCCATCGTTCCATGGTTTCTTTGGGCCTGCCAGCTTCCTCCCGGATCCGCCGTGCGAGAGACCGCCGTAAAACGGGCCTTACCGAGGCGGCTATAACGGGTCGTGGGGACATTGGCGGAGTGCCTGTGATGCTGATAGCTCTGGACTTTAGATTCCTGGGGGAGACCATCGGGGCCGTGGTAGGCGAGAAGGTCTCCTTGGCCTTTGAGGTGGCTACCCGGAGAAAACTTCCTGTTGTCGCGGTTATCACAAGCGGTGGAGCGGGGATGCAGGATGGAGTCCTCTCCCTGATGCAGATGGCCAAGACATCCTTTTCAGTTAATGGCCTCGATAGGGGAAAGCTTCCATTCGTCGCCGTAATGGCCAACCCGACTACCGGGCAGGTGTATTCCGGCTTTGGTAATCTGGCGGATGTCATCCTGGCGGAGCCGGGGGCACTTCTGGGTCTTGTCCCCTCTAAAGTGCAGCCCTCTAATGTACAGGGAGAAAGCCCTCAGAGCCCCATAACCTCCAGGGTAAATTCTGCCGAGGCCCACCTTATCCATGGGATGATAGACAGGACGATAGATAGGGAGCACCTGAAAGACCTGCTGTCCGTCCTCTTGGGACTTATGGCTCCCAAACGGGCCTCAGAGACTGGTGAAGCACTGGGTGAGATTGAGTTCTCTAAAGCAGAGAGTGCACCTCTGGAGGAGCTATGGCCGCCGGCGTGGGAGACGGTTCAACTGGCTCGCCACAGCCAACGTCCCACCGCTATGGACTTCATAAAGCGTAGCCTGGCCAGTTTCGTGGAACTACACGGCGACCGTTTGTACGGGGACGACCCGAGCATCGTGACTGGCCTTGGATATCTGGGTGCCCAGGCGGTAGTGGCTATAGGCCAGGAGAAAGGCCACGATGTTACTGCAAGGGAACGGCACGAAGGTAGGACCTACCCAGAGGGATTCCGTAAGGCCGAGAGGGTGATGAAGCTAGCCTCCAAGCTGCAGCTGCCCCTGATAACCTTGGTTGACACCCCCGGGCCTTACTACGGCCGTGAATCGGAGGAGCGTGGACTAGGGAATGCCATTGCGTCTACGATGGCTCTCATGGCCCAGCTTTCTACACCGACTCTCTCTGTCATCATCGGAGAGGGGGGCAACGAAGGAGCCCTGGCCCTTGGAGTGGCCGACCGTGTCTTGATGCTTGAGAACGCCACATACTCGGTTACCTCTCCTGAGAATGCGGCGGCCCTCCTCTATCGGGACTCCCCAAGCGTCAAGAAAGTGCCAAAGCCCCTCAAACTCTCGGCCCAGGACTGTCATGAGTTGGGAATTATAGACCTGATAGTGGCCGAGCCTTCGGAGGGTGCCCATAGGAACCCCAGCGAAGCGGCCTTGAGACTTAAGAGTGCCTTGGAAGAGGAGTTGACGACGCTGGTGGCCCACTCGACCAAACGACTTCTCAGGGACAGGTACAGGAAATTCCGCAAGATGGGAGAGTACAGCTCCCATTTCCGGGTTTCCTTGACCAAGGAGGTATCCAGTCTCCAGAGCTACGTGGCGCATAGGGTACGGCGAATTCGACGCAGGCAGAGACAGAAGAGCGACTCGCAGCTAGAGGAGGGGACAAAAAAGGATCAGCCGCGTTAAGAAGATGTGTCGGCAGCCGCCAGTGCCGGTTCTAGTGCCAGGGCAATGCTCTCGTACTCCGCGGCGATGACCGGGCTTGATAGTACGGCCGGCTTGGAAGTGTCCCTGTACTCAGGACGAAGGTCGATACGTCCCATGAAGCTCAGCCCCATCTCCTCCGCCAACTCCTCGCCCGCTCCGGAGCCGAACATCTCTCCACTGAAGTTCTCCACCACGCCTAGAACGCTTACGTTCAGCTTGCGTACCATGTTGATGGACCTCTTCGCGTCCAGCTTGGCAAGGTCCTGGGGGGAAGTCACTATCACAAAGCCATCCAGGCTGAGGACTTGCATTACGGTCAGGGGAGCGTCAGAGGTTCCAGGGGGAAGGTCGACAATGATGTAGTCCAGGTCCCCCCAATCGGTGGTCTGAAGGAACTGGTTGATGGCGTTGTGCACCATGGGGCCCCGCCAGATGATGGCCTCTTCCTCGTTCTCCTGAAAGAAAGCCATGGAAATTATCTTCACACCGTACTTCTCAGGAGGAATGATGATTCCGTCCTGGGCCGTGGGCTTTTCATCGATCCCGAGGACCTTGTTTGCATTGGGGCAGTCTATGTCGGTGTCCATCAGCCCCACCGAGTATCCCATTTGGGCTAGGGTAACCGCCAAGTTGACCGCTACGGTCGTCTTTCCAACCCCTCCCTTGCCGCTGTAGACCCCGATCTTGTTCGTTATACGAGCCAGTTTATTGCCTATTTCTCGCTTCTGCTGCCAGCTACGCTTGATAGACTCCAGGCGGGCCTGCTCCTGGGGGGACATCTGACGGGCCATGTAACCTCACTCCTTCCTCATCACCGAGGCGGAAAAGCTTTTCTACGTGACCAATAGGCGTGGGGACGGAGGGTCTGCATGGTGTGTCCCTTAGGAGAGACAGGCCGACATATTTTGTGCTGAGTCCCTTTTCTCAAAAGGACTCAGCACGTGAAGGTATTGCTGATTAGCTTGCGGGATACCCACGGCGGACAGAGGGCTTAGTCGAT
>JASLXI010000068.1 GCA_030740415.1 Dehalococcoidia bacterium | reverse complement strand
TGCCCAGGACAATTATGCCGCTTTTTATGTCGTTCTTCAGCCAGTCGCCCGCCTCCCGTAGTAATTCTGCATTGGAGACCTTCAGTTCGCCTGAGACGACGTTTACTCCCGCGACCTGCGTTCGGGGCAACTCCGCCACCTGGTGTTTGAGTAATTCTCTCTCCAGGGTCTCGGACTGCTTGGTAGCTTGCTCCATCTCCGCCAACAGGCCAACTACTCTGGTAAGCAATTCGTCAGGAGGGACCTGTAGACGATGTACTATTTCTCTCATAGTAGTCGAGTGTTGAGACAACATACCTTCAGCGGCACGGCCACTCACGGCTTCGACGCGACGGAGGCCGGAGCCGATGCTGCTCTCGGACACGATGTGGCAGTAGCCGATGTCGCCGGTACGCTGGACGTGGGTGCCGCCGCAGACCTCCACACTGAAGGGCACGCCATTGGCGACCTCCACCACCCTGACCTGATCACCGTACCTGTCGCCGAAGAAGGCCAAGGCACCCTGTGCAACGGCCTGACGGTAAGTAGTCTCCCGAGAGCTTACCGTAATGTTGTCACGAATCTTCTCATTGGTGAGGCGTTGGACATCCCGCAGTTCGTCCTCTGTCAGGGGACTGACATGGGTAAAGTCGAAGCGCAGGCGGTCAGGAGTCACCAAGGAGCCGTGCTGGCGGACATGGGAGCCGAGGACCTGCCGCAGGGCGGCGTGGAGCATGTGGGTCGCGGTGTGGTTGCGAGCCGTGTCCTGCCGACGCGTGGAGTCCACCGTAGCCTCCACCGTATCGCCCAGGCAGATGCTTCCACTGACGACCGTGCACATATGTACTGTGAGGCCAGCAATGGGAGTCTGGGTGTCGTCGACGTGCAGAGTGCCCCCCTGCCCCACTATCTCGCCTGCGTCTCCCATCTGGCCGCCCATCTCGGCATAAAAAGGTGTTTCTTTTAAGATTACCTCTACATTTTCATTCTGCATGGCCTGGTTAACCGGCCTGCTCTCTTTGAGCAAGCCAACCACCACTGTGGGCACGGAAAGTGCCTCGTAGCCGAGGAAGTGGGTTGAGCCAACGCTAAGGTCTTGATAGGTCCGCACGGCATCGAAGTTCCCATCGAAACTCTTGCCCTCGCTTCGCGACTGGGTGCGTTGGGCTTCCATCTCCCGCTCGAAGCCCTCCATATCCACTTCCAGACCATATTCGCGAGCAATTTCTTTGGTGAGCTCTACTGGAAAGCCATAGGTGTCATAAAGGACGAATGCAACAGTACCAGGTATGCGGATAACACTATTCTCAAGTTGAGCAAAGGATTCTTTGATTCCATCTATACGTATCTCGGACTGAGCCGCCTGTTCAATGCCTTCACCCGGACTCAGAAATGCTGCCTCACCATGACGAGAATTCTGATACAGTGATTCCAGGGACTGGTAAATCATGATGAAGGCACGATAGTAGCCATCTTCCTTCTCTGTAAAACCGATGGGGGACTCCTTTGCCAGTTCATTCACTCTCTCACGCAACCTTGAGATCACAGACCCAGCTTGGTCCGCAAACTCCCCAAGGCTGGTAGGAAGTTTGTCTAACAAAGCGGGGGCCAGAACCCGTTTAAGCTCATCCAGGTCTTGTCTACTGATAAGTTTGGCACCCGAAATGTAGCTCTCCACGAAATCAGTTCCCTTACGAGTAGCATCTGCAAACCGCTCTTCCTCTAGCCCTATGACCCGCAAGATAAACTCTCGCCGCTCCTCTAGGTCAGCATGCTGGCCTTTCATGCGTGCTATAACCGCGGTCCCTACTTCAGTCAGGAATGGGCTATCCAGCCCAAGTTTCTTACCGTAGCGTATGGCCCGCCTTATCACCCGGCGCAGCACATAATCCCGGCCATCGTTGCCTGGCACTACCCCATCGGCAATGAGGAACGCGGCGCTGCGGGCGTGTTCCGTAACAACACGAATGGCATAGTCGATGTCCAAGTTTTTGCCATACTCCTTACCACAAAGCTTCGCGACTTTCTGCACCAAAGCTTGAAAAATATCGGTTCCATAGATGTTACGCTTGCCCTGGAGGATCACGGCGGCCCGCTCCAGGCCCATGCCAGTGTCGATGTTGGGCGCAGGCAGAGGGATGCGGGAGCCGTCCAAGGCCTGGTAGAACTGCATGAACACCAAGTTCCATAACTCCACAAAGCGGTCGCACTTCTGGCCCGTGACTTCAACGATATTCCCACAGTTGGGGCCGCAGTCGGGCAGATGGCAGCCGCGTTCGGAACCGAAATCATAGTTAATCTCGCTGCACGGGCCGCAGGGGCCTTCGTTGCCCGCGGGACCCCAGAAGTTGTCTGCCTCGCCGAAGCGCCGGATACGGTCCGCGGGTATACCTGTCGCAGTCCAGTAGCCGAAGGCCTCGTCGTCCTCCAGGAACACCGTGGCCCACAATCTCTCTCTATCAAGCTCTAGGTACTCGGTGACAAACTCCCAAGCGTAGGCAATGGCTTCCTTCTTGAAGTAATCGCCGACGCTGAAGTTGCCCAGCATTTCGAAAAAGGTTAGGTGCGTGGAGTCGCCCACCTCGTCGATGTCCGTGCTACGGAAGCACTTCTGCGCCGAGGTCATGCGAGGACCCGGGGGGGGCATTTCGCCGGTGAAATAGGGCTTGAACTGCACCATGCCAGCATTGGTCAAGAGCAGCGTGGGGTCCTCCGCTGGTATCAGCGATGAGCTGGGTATGCGCAGGTGCTCCTTGCTCTCAAAAAAGCGTAGGAAGACCTCTCGAATCTCGTCGCCAGTCACATCACTTCTCTCAAAATAGCGGTAGTTCTGAAGCTGGGTGTGGCTAGGATTTTAGGTTAAGGCAATAGGGGTGTCAATGCGAGGGATTATCGCGACGTCACAAACTGACCGGAGCATGGTTTAATCAAAGGTAGGCAAAGAACTAGGTTTCTCAATGAAACAGGTGATAAATCTCACCTCCCTTGTGCGCCGATATCACTTGTTAGGGTAACGACACTACGGGAACCTTACATAATAACTGAAATGAAGCTGAAATCAGCAATTGCAGAGAGGTAGGGTGTCATTTGTGGAGAGAAAGGGTGCTCGATATGGCAGAAATGGCAGTAGCATTGGTTACCTTGGCCAGTCTATTTACTGTCGGAATGGCCGTAATAGTATGGCTTCTGCTCCTCTACGACAAGCTCTTTCCAGTGGAGGAGAAAAGGTCAGAACTCCCGGATGAGAGAGCCGTAAAAGCGCGCATTTAGTAGACCCAACCACGGTGCCAACGATAAGAGAGGCAGGCTATGCCGCCTTCTCGTCTTCAATGGCTGCCTTCACGCTGACCTTGATGGCCCTAGGCAGGGCACCGTCAGCCTTGGGGATGGTCAGAGTAAGAATTCCCTCATCACATTTGGCCTAGATCGCGTCCATCTTCAAATCCCTGGGAAGGTTGACGGTACGGCTATTGGCCCCGTATCTGCGTTCCCTCACTACGTAGCTTCTCTCCCCGACCTCTTCCTCGTCCCTAGCCTCACCCTGTATACTAAGGACATTACCTGTGACGGTAACATCCACCTCATCCGGCTTGATTCCAGGTACTGCGGACTTTATCACCAGGCTTTCGGGGGTGTGGCAGACACCTAGGGCCAGTGTACCTCCGTCCTGATATGCCGACACCTGCCTATCGGGATAAACAAACCCATGCCCCCAAGAGCGTTCTACAGGTTCCCGCATACCTACCAGATCCCTAAAGGGCTCCGAACGTCGTACACGATATTCTTGAACCTCCTTTGAATAATCTCTGTCCTCGTGCTGCCCCTCACCCTTCCATTACTTCCATCACCAGTATAGAATAGTTGCTTCTCCTTTGGCAAGTTTACTATCATTATTGTTAAACTCTATATTGACAACTAAGACTTAGAATACTATACTTACACATGGGAGACTCAAGGCAATGGCTAAGGACTACTACGGCATACTTGGAGTAAAGCGGGATGCCTCGGAGAAGGATATACGCCAGGCGTACCGTAGATTGGCGCGCAAGCATCACCCGGACGTTAACCCCGGGAACAAGGCCGCCGAGGCTACCTTTAAGGATATTAACGAGGCCAATGAAGTACTGTCCGACCCGACAAAGCGCCGAAGATACGACCGCTTTGGAGATAACTGGCGACACGCCGACCAGTTCACTCCAGGCTATGGAGAGCCCGTGGCAGGCCATTTTGTATGGGGCACGGAGGGAGACCCTTTCTCTGGAAGAGGCGCCCCTCACTTGGACGATGTCCTGGGAGAGTTCCTTGGGGGTCGGGGCTTCGGGCGTACCTCAACCACTTCTCGTAGAAGGACAAGGCTTGAGCAAGCAATAGAGGTGACTCTGGAAGAGGCTTTCTCAGGTACTACCAGGGTAATCCAGATAACCAAGGGTCTTCAGGGTGGAGCCCGTCGCCTTGAGGTGACGATACCCGCGGGCGTGAACAACGGCTCTCGTGTACGGGTGCGGCCCGAAACCACTGGCTCGGGAGAGGACATATACCTGATAGTGTCTGTACGTCCCCATCCTCGTTTCGAGAGGCGTGGCAACGACCTGTATACCAAGGTGAGCGTGGCGCTTGTGGACGCCGTGCTTGGCAAAGAGGTCGAAGTGTCAACTCTCACGGACAAAGTGTTGTTGAAGATACCGCCGGAGACCCAGAATGGACGTTCTTTTCGTATGACCGGAAAGGGAATGCCGCGTCTGGACTCATCTAAGACCAGGGGAAGCATGTACGTCACAGCCCAGATAGACATACCCTCCCATCTATCGGAGAGGGAAAAAGAACTATTCCAAGAGCTTCGCTCGCTTCGCGAGGATAAGGAGTAATTATGGTTGGATTCAGAACTCAGGCGTGGGACGACAACGATCCCTGTTTCGTGATAAGCGTGGCAGCACGAATGCTGCGTGTCCATTCCCAGACCCTGAGGTACTATGAGAGAGAAGGCCTCTTGGAGCCAGCCCGCTCCAGGGGCAACATTCGCCTGTACTCTCAGCGGGACATAGAGAAGCTCCGGCGCATCAAGTCCCTTACGGAAGACCTGGGACTCAACTTAGCCGGCGTGCAAGTGGTGCTGCAGATGATGGATCGCATGGCCAAAATGGAGCAGGAGATAAAGCGGCTCACCCAGAAGCTGGAACAGGTGCACGCAAGGAGTCCCCAGTCGAGCAACGATACGGGAGTGCCGCGGGCATAGCCTGTTGAACACAAAATTGCGAAGCATAGGAGGAGGAAGAGGCAATGTTTCTGAAATCGGACGACTTTACAGAACAGGGACAGGAGGTCCTGGGCACGTCCCAGGAGATAATACGGCGATACAACCACACCCAGTGGGACGTGGAGCATGTTCTGCTGGCATTGCTGGAACTTGAGAAGGGCGTACCTGTCGAGGTGCTCTTGAAGCTTGGGGTGCCCTTGGAGGCAATGAAACAGCGCGTGGAGGAAACACTGGAGCAGATTCCCAAGACGACAAATGAAGCCTCCCAGGTCTATGTCACCCCCAAGGCCACCAAGCTTCTTGAGAACGCCAAGGCAGAAGCCGAGCGGTTCAAGGACGAGTTCATCGGTGCCGAGCATCTGCTCATCGCCATGACCCAGGAGAGCCAGGGGGAAGTTCCGCTGATTCTCAAGGAGTTCGGGGTTGACCAGGAGAAGGTCTATCAGGCCTTGGCCGAGATACGGGGCGGACATCGCGTCACCGACCAGCGTGCTGAGAGTCGCTATCGGTCGCTTGAAAAGTACAGCATCGACCTCACCTCCCTGGCCCGAGAAGGCAAGCTGGACCCCATCATCGGGAGGGATGGAGAGGTGAAGAGGGTCATGCAGACCATCACTCGCCGCACCAAGAATAACCCGGTCATTATAGGTGAGGCCGGTGTAGGAAAGACGGCCAT
>JASLXI010000067.1:295-5974 GCA_030740415.1 Dehalococcoidia bacterium | reverse complement strand
AGAAAGCAGGCGGGGCGTGAGAAGGAAGAGGAACACAAGACTGGCCAAACTTTCATCTCAACAGAATGCACTCACTGAACCATATCAAGGTTCGTGGCTTGAGGAAGGTTACTCGGCATTGTTATCTTCCTCTGATTGCGACGCAGAGCATCCCTAAATAACTCCGAACAGCGTCCGGACAACCAGCGTAATTGTTGGGGTAATCAAGGCAGCGATGGCTACGGGTAGTACGCTGATTGAGCGCCAGTAGCTGTCTATTAAGAGGATTCGGGCAAATCTTATTCACTATGGACTAGCACCCAAACACCCTGTCCTGTTAATTGTTCGGTTATCTCGGCATTGATTCGATAGCAGTCAACAAAGAATAACCTCCTTAATTTGGTTACACGTCCTATCCTAGGTTCTCTTTGGTCTACAACTTGGCCTCCTACCTCAACAGTGCGGATTGGAAGCGTCTCAACCGATTCGCAGGTGGTCCTCCCTTACTGGAGGCGACAACTTCCATTTGGTCTCCTGAACGATAAGGTAGCCCTCAGAGAATGAGCAAATTACACAACTCTGTCGAGCATATGGCATGCTTTACTCTCTCGAATTCAAAACCGTGGAACCGAGACATTCCTTGCCTCACAAATGTCATGGATGCTGCCATTTTGCACCTCCATAGCCCTAGAAAACGAAATAGGAAACTTCCTCGCCTGTCATCTGACTGAGCAAAGCCTATTTTGCCCAGGTTTCACCCATGCGTTGAAATGCTCAACGAACTAAACTTTACGCAGTACATGAGCTATGTTAGAATGGCGGCGCAGACGATGCTCAAGGCGTCGTATCGCACAAGGTGGATCATTTGCGAGTAATCGCCGGAGAAGCTAAAGGGCATCGCATAGTAAGCCAAAAGAGGTTGGGCGCTCGTCCGACCACCCAAAGGGTTCGCTCCTCTCTATTCGCAATCCTTGAATCCACTGGCTTGGAAGGGAAGCAGGTGGTTGACCTCTACGCCGGGATCGGAACCCTTGGAATTGAGGCCCTCAGCCGCGGTGCCTTCTGGGCTGATTTTGTAGAGGGCAGTCCTAAGCGATGCTCCTTTCTGCGCCAGAGCCTGGCCAATCTAGGTTTCTCAAATAGATCGAAGGTGCATTGCATGAAGGTAGAACGGGCACTCACGTCTCTGGGCAAGTCCTACGACCTGGTTCTGATGGACCCACCTTATACCTTGGGGCCAGTCCATCATATCATGGAGAAGGTGGGCGCCCTAGCTAAGGATGGAGCTTTGGTGGCGTCTGGTCACTCAAAACACCATCAACTGGAACCCAAGTATAACGGACTTGAGTTAATCCGCGAGCGCCGCTACGGAGATACAGTGTGCTCCATATATCGTGAAGGGGGAGAACCTTGGTAACCGCTTTATACCCCGGGAGCTTCGATCCGATTACCTATGGCCATATGGACATAGTCATTAGAGCATCAAAGCTTCTTGAAAAGGTATATATTGCTGTCGTGGACACAAGGTCATCCAAATCTCTCATGTTCACCACGGAGGAACGAATACAGTTCTGCAAAGAGGCCTTATACAATGTCCCTAATATTGAGGTTATTTCCTACACAGGCCTCACTGTGGACGTAGCCCGCAATCTGGGAGCCAGTGTCATGGTGCGGGGACTACGTATGGGATCTGACTTCGACTATGAGTTCGAACTGGCATTGAACAACCAGAAACTGGCCGCAGACGTGGATACCATGTACCTCATGGCCAGCCTAGACCATATCTATATGAAATCCAGCCTGATAAAGGAGATCGCGGCCTTCGATGGCGAGATAAACCATCTGGTCCCAAATAATGTGGCGGTAGCCTTGCGGGATAAGTACCGCTCCCGAGTATAAGTTCCGCCCGAAAGGTGGTGTACCGTGGAGCTATCCAATCTTATAGAGAAGCTCGAAGAGCTAATAAGCTCTGGTACAGGAGTTCCGGCAACCGGAAGGGTCCTCATAGACAGGGGAAAATTGACGGACCTGGTCGACCAGATACGCTCTGCCTTTCCCGAGGATATACAGGAGGCCCAGGACCTCCTTCAGATGCGGGAGAATCTGATAAACCAGGCACTTCTGGAGGCTAGGCGTATCAGAAGCGCCTCTGAAGATGAGGCCAGGTCTCGGGTCAAAGAGAGTGAGGTCACCAAAGAGGCCAAAATTAGATCCGAGGAAATCATCGAAGAGGCTCAGCGCAAGGCCCAGCGTGTCCTAGACGAAGTAGACAACCAGGTCAACTCTCGCCGTGCAGAGGCTGATCAATACGCTCAAGCCACTCTATTAAAGCTAGAGGAAGAGCTTTCCCAGGCCCTCACCACAATACGTCACGGCATCGAGGTCACGGAAACCGAGAAGGAGCCCTCCGCCTAAGTCAAGTTGACTCAGGTCGTCTCTGAGGGAGAGCTTGTCCTGCTGCCAGATTGCCACTGCCTCTCGGCCTCGCAGTTAGGATAGTTGCGTTTTTGGGAGATGCACACTTGCTTCCCCTTTGATAAGAGTACCTTGTTGTTCTCCAGATTTCTCCACCCTTACCCGCAAGCTAGCTCCGCACCGTATCGTTGCGCTTAGCACCACAGCTATGTGCACTAGTATACGATCATCGCGCGGCTACACAATCCTGCAATATCATCATTTGATGCTACGGTTGCCAATCCTCTATAACTAGCCATCGGTGTAAATCACCCAATCAGTGCGCAAGGGCCGACTCATGTTGGAATACTCCATGTATCACTAGGTGTGGTACAATTGTGAATAAGATATCAATCTATCCTCAACAGGTGGAGCGAGATGGCCAAGCTCGATGCGGGGATTTTACCTTGGGAGCCCACCAATAACACACTCCTGTTCAAGGGAATCAGAATGACGGAGGAGGTTACCCATTTTCGCAGTGAGTAACCTGTTTGATACACGAGAACTAGATGCTATTGTCCTTGCTGGAGGCGACAGCAGACGTATGGGCTTCCCAAAGGCATTCATGCCCCTGGGCAATACGACCCTAATTGAAACTGTCATTTCCCGGCTACAGCCCATATTCCGACGGGTACTGGTTGTAGCACGAAACTCCAAGGAACTGAGAGACCTCAACACGGTGATACTGACGGACCACCGCTTAGAAAAAGGCCCCCTAGTAGGGCTTGCTCGGGGTCTCAGCGTCAGCGACGCCCCCTGGTGCTTTGTGGCAGGGTGCGACATGCCATTCCTGCGTCCCGAAGTCATTCAGCGCATGGCTGCTCACCTGAACGACGGTGACGTGCTGGTCCCAAATGTGGCAGGCCATCTTCAGCCCTTACACGCATTTTACTCTCAGAGATGTTGTGCCGTAGCCAAGAGACAGTTAGACCATGGTATAACCTCCATTCAATCCATCTTCTCCAGCTGTGACGTGAGCCACCTGGAAGCCGATACGTTTCTGGATATCGATCCTGAGTTGCTTTCCTTCAGAGACGTAGACACCACAGATGACTACCACGAAGCCCAGAAACTGGTTCAGGGTCGTGACCATCTGGAGGTACGTCCATGATGCTTTCATCTACTACCAGCGTGAACTGCGTTTACAGAAGAAAGAGCATCCACCCAAGGGAGATGCCATCCCGACCCTGGACGCGTCGCTAATATACGTGTCCCTTCTCATCGCAGTGGCAGTCTCTGGACAGTTGGTCGGTGGTATGCTTGTTGGGAGGGTGGGGCGCAAGTCCATTGAATGCCCCCACAAAAGCGAATAGCCGCAGATGCGCGGCTCGCGTGGCAAGTACCGTCGAGCCGATATGTCGCTAACTACTCTCCTAGTTGTGGCACAGTGCTGGGGAGCGAAAACGATTATTCGATAAATGGCAGCTAAGAGATCAATAGTGAAGACCCTGCCAGGAGCGCCCGCGTTCCTGATTCTCATTGTCGTCTTGCCAGGTCTCATGGTGGCTGGCTGTGCCTCAGATTCAGGGCCGTTATCTGCCGAGGCGCTAGAGGAGGTGGCCCATGGAATAGACAAGGGCCTCATGTGCCCTATCTGCCCCACCGAGACCATAGACCAGTCCCAGGTGGGGATAGCCAATCAAATGCAGATCATGGTCCGCGAGAAGTTGGATCAAGGGAAAACCAGAGACGAAATCTTCCAATTCTTCGTAGACAGGTACGGCCCTGGGATCCTGGCCGAACCTCCCAAGAGTGGATTCAACCTTCTGGTCTGGGTTATTCCTCCCTTTGCGATGCTCCTAGGGACTGGAGTCCTAACAATGACTGTTCGAGCGATGCGACAGGGACACCGTGAGCAGATTAAAGAAGAGGTGCCCGTGGCCTTGTCGGAACTGGAACCCTATCTCTCTTTAGTCGACCAAGAGATTCAACGGCTGACCCTCAGTGGTGGAGGCGATCCCCGCAGTGCGACGAAGGAGGGCTCCAACACCCAAGCCTTCGAAGAAGGGGCACAATAATCGTGGCAGACCTGGGATCCATATCCTTACTTCTGGCCCTGGTCCTGGTAATATATTCTGCGACAGGATCGCTGGTGGGAGTATGGCAAAGGACTCCGCAGCTTGTACAGAGTGCTCGCCATGCAACCTACTTATCACCGGTGGCATTGGGGGTAGCGACATCCAGCCTCGTGGGCGCCTTCGTGACCAATGATTTCCAAGTAGCGTACGTGGCTGCTCACAGCAGCCTAGCGATGGATACCCAATATATATGGGTGGCCTTCTACGCAGGTAACGAAGGTTCTCTTCTTTTCATTGCCTTTGCCATGTCCATTATGGCAGCCCTGGCCATCGTCCTTGGCTCCAGGATGTCTCAAGCCAGTTTGCCGTACATCAACGCAGTCCTCATGATAGTGTTGGCATTCTTTGTGGCTGTGACATTCTTTCTGGCAAACCCCTTCTCCCGCCTCGCTTTTGCCCCACTGGACGGTCAGGGTATAAATCCACTGCTGACCCATCCGGGCATGTTTCTTCATCCGCCTCTACTGATGACCGGGCTCATCACGTTTACGGTGCCCTTCGCCATTGCCATGGGGGCGCTACTCTCGGGGAGAACAGGGGATGAATGGGTAGATGCCGGGCGCACCTGGGGCATCATCGCATGGACCATCCTGGGAGCCGGCAACCTCCTGGGAATGTGGTGGGCCTACACCATTCTGGGCTGGGGCGGTTACTGGGCATGGGACCCGGTGGAGAACTCTAGCTTCATGCCCTGGCTTGTCATCACCGCCTTCATCCACTCCATCATGGTGCAAAAACGCCGCGGTATGTTTCGCATGTGGAACCTGGCCTTGATCATCATTGCTTTTGCCTTTGCCCAGTTCGGGATGTTCATAAACAGGGGGGGGGCGGTACCCTCGGTCCACTCCTTCGGCCAGTCCACCTTGGGATGGGTCTTCCTAGTATTCATGGGGTTTACCCTGGTTATCTCCTTCGGAGTATTCTTCCTACGGTATAATAGCCTGAAGAGCACGCGTACTTTGGAATCTGCCCTCTCAAGAGAGGCAGCTTTCCTAGTGAACAACCTCCTTTTCCTGACCATCGCCTTTGTCACTCTGTGGGGTGTCGTCTATCCCATCATTTCCGACATAGTCCATAGCGAAATCATCACAGTAGGCAAGCCCTTCTATGACCAGGTCAACGGGCCTCTCTTCCTTGGCCTCATATTTCTGATGGGAGTTGCCCCCTT
>JASLXI010000067.1:0-285 GCA_030740415.1 Dehalococcoidia bacterium | reverse complement strand
CCTCGTGGTCGAACCTGCGGAAAGCGCTCATGATGCCCTTGGTTTCGGCCATAACGGTAGCTGCGCTCCTCCTCTTCATGGGGGTGACCAAGCATTGGGCACTGGCTGCCTTCGGCCTATGCGCCCTGGTAGTTGCCGGAATATTCAGAGAATGGGTGCGAGGAGTGCTATCTAGGCACAATAAGGGGGAAAGCTATCCCGTTGCCTTTGCTAGGCTCATCGCTGGCAACCGTCCCCGTTACGGTGGTTACGTTGTTCACTTGGCGATTGTATTGTTGGTTCTGG
>JASLXI010000066.1 GCA_030740415.1 Dehalococcoidia bacterium | reverse complement strand
TCTGACTTATTAGTACTTGGGTTCATAACGGGTAATGAAGTACCAATCCTAGATATAATTCCGTCTACTCTCTCATCTCCTCGGAATATATCTTCGAATTTTTCTATATTGTCTTCCGGGAAATACCTTGCAATAGAATATCTTCTAAGTGGGGATTCTACTGTTTCATCTACATGTCCAACTGACTCAAGAGCAGAGATACGTATACTATGATATACAGTATCTCCTATCCCGAGAGATGCGCCGATGATAACAGTACTAAGCATCAACCCTATAATTATCAATAAACTTTGAGCTGGCCTTCTGGGTATGTTCCTAATACCCATTCTTGCTAATATAGGGTTACGCAATGCCAAAACAATCAATATACCAATAGTAATGGCAAAGAAAATGCCATTGTATGTAGCTATTGTGTCTGTTGCTATACCAAAGAGTTTCTGCATTCTTAATTACCCTTGTGATCTATTAAGCCATCCCTCATATATATAATCCTATCTGCTCTTGCGCCTACAGAGTCGGAATGAGTTACGAGCACAAAGGTTTGACCGTTTTCCTTGTTCAAATGAGTTATTAATTCCATTATCTCGCTCTCATTCTGACTATCTAGGTTACCTGTCGGTTCATCAGCCCAAACAATTGTAGGGTTGTTCACTAATGCTCTTGCAATCGCGACTCGTTGCTGTTGGCCACCTGATAATTCAGTGGGGCGGTGTCTTGCCCGATCTCCCAGATTCACGGTTTCCAAACTTTCAATCGCCCTTGTCTTTGCTTCCTTTTGTGAGTGACCAGATATAAGTAGCGGTAACTCAACGTTTTCCTGAGTTGTAAGCACTGGAAGAAGATTGTAGGTCTGGAAAACGAACCCCATGAACTTAGAGCGAAATTCACTGAGTTCATCATCTGATAATTCATGGATAGGTTTTCCAGCAACAAGGATTTCACCATTATTGACGTTGTCGATTCCAGAGAGACAGTTGAGGAGGGTAGTTTTCCCGCAACCGGAAGGTCCCATGATGGCTACCATCTCTCCCTTCGTTACATCGAGGTCTACTCCACGAAGGGCGTGGCTCTTAACGGCGCCATTATCGTATATCTTGTGAATGTCGGTGGCTGCAACTATAAGATCTTCCATATGCTCCCCCAGTTCTCCTGTACAAAATCAGTGGTGGATGCCTCTAGATATTCCTCGACCTACCGCGATCACGTCTCCGTCGACACCAATCGGCTTATCTGAATTCACTAAGCTCGTCGTCTGATAATTCATGAATTGACCGACCCCCTATGACAATTTCACCCTTGCTAAGGCTGCCAATGCCATACAAACAATCTAGAAGTGTGATCTTGCCACATCCAGATGGACCCATTATCGCCACCATTGCACCACGAGTGACCGACAGATCTATGTCTTTTGGTGCCGAGACTCCTAGGCTACCTGAATTGTAAGTCTCGTACAATCCGCTAGCTGATACAACAAGAACATTCATTTTTCATTACCTTCAGATCGAATCGATACCGGCACTCTATCAATTAAGTAAACCGAGGGTCCGGGAGCGTCAACGGTGCGGTGCCATCCGGTACCTTACGACATTATCAAAGGAAACTGAAGATTATATGAATCTGTTAAGAAGACCCTACAAGATTTGCACCCATACTTCCCGCAACAAAGCTTCCGCCATGTGAGACTGTCGCATTCATTGCAATCATTGGCCCCAGATGGTACTAAGTCCTGATGGCAATTCTGACACCAGCGCTCACTTCTATTAGTTTAAACAGGCTTACATATCAGGAATAGAGCATCGCTATGAGCCTACTCCTAACGGGTTATAATAGACAAAAGGATTCACTGGGGCTTTGCAAGCAGGGGTCAGGGGTTCGAACCCTCTCAACTCCATTCTGCTCTGCGCATGATGGAACCTAATCGCTAGGAGCCACACTGGAGATTAGATTCAGCTGGAAGGTAGGAAGACATATCGCACCCCCACCTCCCAAGATAGGTGCAAGGATTCGAATGTTTAAGGGACCTCGGCAAAAGGATATCCCTTTGCCGCGCCCTTGCACTCTAGCTGCTAATTGGGGTACTTTCCGATTCTGGCCTTCCAACCAGTTCACAAAAAGTGCCAGTCCATCAATTGTTGCACGGTGGCCTAAGCCTGGTCTAGAATGCACCTAGGTTCGAGCCTCGAATGAAGCAGTCGATTAACACTCCTTAAGCCAAAGGGGTCGCAACAATGGGAAGAGCTTACTCAAATGTGGGCCTGTCATTCCAATATCGTTCCGGATAGGCCGAATAACCATGGAAGGAGAGCAAAGACCATGGTGGCAACTCAGCAACCTCATCCTCTTGATCCCGTCCTCAGCGAGGAGATGGTGTTGTCCCTCGTACGGCGTCACGTTGCCGATGCTAGGGCCCTTGTGAGCATAGAGGAGTCTGGCGGCGAGGCACGCGCTTATATGGTTGACGACCACTTGGTACTGAATACCCAGAGGCCCCACCGGATGCGCCCGCGTACCAGTTTGGAAAAGTACGCTTTCTTCCTAGATCAGATGTCCCCCTATCAGGAGATCACCGTGCCACAAAAGCTCGGGTATGGACGCGAGGGATCCATCGAATACCTCTGTATGACCCGGATCCCTGGAGTGGCTATGCAAAAACTCACTTTAGAAGGCCCCACACGCAAGGACGTGCTCATGGCCGTGGGGAGAACCCTCAGGCACATTCATCAGATACCTCAGGCCCCTCTTAAGGAGAGCGGCCTGTTCCCAGAGACTGGTCTGGAGGAGTCTCTAGCCAGTGCGGCGGAGGCGATTTCAAACGGCCAGGCCACATGGAATCTTGACCTCTCACCTCAGGAAGTAGCAGCGAGTGTACTATCTAGGCTTCCGACCTCCGAGGAGCTGGTAGCATTACACGCGAATCCCGGGCCTGTTCATGTTTTCATCGATCCAGAGACCAGGCTATTCTCTGGCTTGATCGACTTCGGGGATGCACATTTCGGCCACCCCGCCCTGGACCTGCGGGTCTGGAGTGATCCTGAAGACCAGACATCGCTACTGGAGGGATACACCGAGGAGCAGGGTGTTGACGATGCCTTTATGGCAAACTGGCAGGCAGGGATTATCCTAGCTGTAATGAATGCGATATGGCGTCGCCCTGATCAGGGAGCGCAGGCCCAACATCGCCTTCGCCAGTTGTTAGCAGGGCTTTAGCCATACATGTCCGCCCAGCAGCAATCGGCTATCGATGTGCGCAAGGTGAACCCGAGTAGATGAGATCCTATCTGTGGGAGATGAGGCCCTACTTTGGCCAAGTAGCCGGACAACTGGTACTCGGTTCCATCTCCGGCATCGTGATGAACACGATGGTTGTGCTACCAGCAATTCTGCTGGGCCGTGCCATTGATGCCGTCTTGGCCTTGGAGCGCGGTGAGGTTGGCACTAGTGCGGTCGCGTGGGCTGCGCTGGCCTACGTGGGCGGAACTCTGCTCACCGAAGGCCCTCGCATTGGGAAGCGGTGGTGGCTGATCACAGCTAACTCCCGTATTCGCGCCAACGTTAGAGCGGATGCTCTGCGCGGCGTGCTCGCCTGGCCTATGGCTCGTCTGCACCGCACGCCCACCGGCGACCTGATGGCCCGCATCATCGGAGATGTGGAGGTACTAAGCGTCGGCGTGCGCGAATTCACCATCGAGACCTGGGATACCGTCCTCTTCTCTATCTCCCTGATCGTGGCTATGCTGGTCTACGACTCCGGATTGACAGCACTTGCGTTGTTACCTGTGCCAGTGGCCATGCTGCTAGCCAAGGCAACGGGCCGCTGGGTCAGTGACCTCACAACAAGAAGCCGCGAGGCCAGCGCCTCCCTGACTACAGCCCTCCAAGAGTATCTGTCTGGCATCCGCGTTCTGCGGCTCTTTGGTCGCACCAGTACAGCGGTTGAGTTGGTGTCTCAGCTCTCCAGACAATACGCAGATGCAAACGTGGTCCTGGTGCGTCTACGAAGTGGCCTGCGGCCCATCTACACCACGATGATGACCGCAGGCGTGGTACTGGTGGTGTGGCAGGGAAGTGAGAAAGCCATTAGCGGAGCGATGACGCCAGGGGCGTTCATCGCCTTCCTGGAGCTTTATCTCCGCTTTGTCAACCGTGGCTTCCGCGTTCCGCAGATGATCAACTCCATCCAGACCGGCGGGGCCGCCTATGCCCGTTTGAGACCTCTTCTGGCGACTCCACCATCTCTCACCAACGAGCCGCGCCATGCCTCCTTCCGACACAACCACCTCACAGGCTTGGGGGCGCCGATTCCTCCTCCACTCACCGTTCTCCCTGGTCCAGTGGCGGTTTCGCTACAAGGTGTCAACTTCCGCTACCCCAGCTCCACGGTTCCCACACTCACGGACGTCTGGTTGAACGTTCCCGCGGGTGCGCTCGTGGGCATCACCGGCCCTGTGGGTTCAGGCAAGAGCGCCCTGGCGCGCGTGCTGCTGGGTCTCTATCCTCTGGAATCGGGCCGCGTGCTCCTAGACGGCGGAGCACTGGAGGAGATTCCAGCCGACGAGCGGTCTGCGCATACCGGATACCTAGCCCAAGAACCTTACCTCTTTTCGGGCACCGTCCGCGAGAATATCCTCCTGGGTTCTCCTGTGGCATACAACGGTGGGAACGATGCAGTCCTGGATACATCGATATCCAGTGCAGTTCTGGAAGAAGACCTACAGGGTTTTCCAGACAGCCTGGAGACTCAGATTGGCGAACTGGGTATCCGGGTTTCTGGCGGACAACGCCAGCGGATCGCCCTAGCGCGGGCTATCGTCACATCCTCTCACCAGATGCCCGGGTTACTGGTGCTGGACGATCCTTTCTCAGCGGTGGATGTGGACACGGAGGCCAGGATCGTTGCCAGCCTGCAACAGTTCTTCGGCCTCCAAGTCGCGCCAGAGCAGCGATGCACAATCGTCCTCTTCTCTCATCGGTTGGCCACCTTCCCCCAGGCAGATCTGGTTGTGGTGCTGGATGAGGGCCGGATCGTCGAACAAGGGTCTCATGCAGAGTTGGTCATGGCCAACGGACTATATGCGCGCATATACCGTGCTCAACTTCAGGTAGAGCGAGGTGGTGCCGATAAAGGAGGGCCTACGTAAACGTGATCAACCCTCGCACATCGGACCAAGCGTATAGTGGCGTTTCCCCCAGCCAACTCTGGTCTATGGTAAAGGCATGGCGCTGGATGCTGGTGTTCATTGCTGGAGCTGTGCTTCTGGGAGCCGCGCTCGAGCTGGTCCCACCGCTCCTTATTAGGCAGATCGTGGACAAGCACCTTGCGCTGAGCCAGCGGGATGGTCTGCTGCTCCTGGCACTCTTCTACTTGGGTGCCACCGCGGCAACACAAATTATGGGCTTCCTCACCGAGTTCCTCATGGCAGTCACCGCCCAAGGTGCTCTCCACCGACTGCGGGGGCTTCTTTTCGCCCACCTTCAGACGCTACCCCTCAGCTACTATGACCGGACGCCTCTGGGCGACACTATCAGCCGGTGCACAGCGGACGTGGAGACCGTGGCCACCCTGTTCTCCCAGACAGCGACCGCTGGGTCCGGCGGAGGAGGGGGCGCGGGAGGTGCGGGAGGCGGCGCGACGGCCGGGGGAGCGCCAGGAGCGGGCGTCATAACCGGTGTGATACGGCTGTTCACAGTGGCCGCGGCGCTGGTTGTGCTGAGCCCGGTGCTGGCGTTTGTCTCGGCTCTGGTGGTGCCACCCCTGGTGGTGGTGACCAGGGCATTCCAGCTTCGGGTCCGAGCAGCCGAACGCGCCAATCGCGCGGCGGTGGGCCTACAGAATACGCATTTGCAGGAGACCTTGGGTGGTATCGAGGTGATTCGTGCCCTGGGACGCCAGGCGGTTTTTGTCGCTCGTTTCCGTTTGGCACTCCATCAGGGACTGATAGCCTTCAACCGGGCTTCCGTCTACACGGCCCTATACATACCACTCATGGGCATA
>JASLXI010000065.1 GCA_030740415.1 Dehalococcoidia bacterium | reverse complement strand
GTACGCGCAGGGCGTAGCCATCCAGCTTGCCCTTGAGCTCCGGCAACACGATGCCGACGGCCTTGGCCGCACCGGTCGTGGTCGGCACGATGTTCATGCACGCGGCGCGGGCGCGGGTCTTCTTGCTATGCACCATATCCAGGATGCTCTGGTCGTTCGTGTAGGCATGCACGGTGGTCATCATGCCTTTGACGATCCCGAACTGCTCGTGCAGCACCTTGGCCACAGGGGCCAGGCTGTTGGTGGTGCAGCTCGCGTTGGAAATGCATTTGTGCTCGGCCGTGAGGATGTCGTCGTTGACGCCGATGACGATCGTGGCGTCCACTTCGTCCTTGGCCGGGGCCGACAACACTACCTTTTTCGCGCCGGCGACTAGGTGACTGTCGTAGCCGCCCTTGCCCTTGGAGGCCCGAGCGGTGAACACGCCGGTGCCTTCCAAGACCACATCCACGCCCCGGTCCCCCCAGCCCAAATCCGCCGGGTCGCGCTCTGCGGTGATGGCAATTTCGTGGCCATCAACTGTGATCGAACTATCGCCTGACGTTACGCTGCCAGGGTAGCGCCCATAGGTGCTATCGTACTTGAACAAGTGTGCATTGGTCTTGGCGTCCGTGAGATCGTTGACTGCCGCCACGGTTAGCTTATCAGAGTGTCTCTCCATGGTAGCCCTAAGCACCTGTCTGCCTATCCGTCCGAATCCGTTGATTCCTATGCGTGTTGTCATGTGCTCCTCCTTGTAGTTACCACTGCGTTATGACGTTTGGGATAGTCTTGCCTCACACCGGTAGGATGTCCCTTCCAGCGTAGGTTGCCTTTTCTCCGAGTTCCTCTTCGATACGCAGTAAACGGTTGTACTTGGCCACCCGTTCGCTGCGGGCTGGGGCCCCCGTCTTTATCTGGCCCGCACCGGTGGCCACCGCCAAGTCGGCGATGGTGGTGTCCTCAGTCTCCCCGGAGCGATGGCTGATAACGTTGCTCCAGCCAGCCCTGCGGGCCTTCTCCATGGCGTCAAGGGTCTCGCTGAGGGTGCCTATTTGGTTCAGCTTTATTAGCACTGAGTTGCTGGAGTCTTCGTCTATACCACGCTGGATGCGCTTGACGTTAGTGGTGTACAGATCGTCCCCAACAAGCTGTACCCGGCCTCTCAGCCTGTCCATGAGGAGCCGCCACCCATCCCAGTCGTCCTCTGCCATGCCGTCCTCAATGCTGATGATAGGATACTGGGTGACCCAGCCTGAGTAGTAGTCTACCATTTGGGATCTGTTCAGGTTGGCCTTCTCCCGTGGTAGCACGTACTGCCCCTCCTGAAACAACTCGGTGGCCGCGACATCCAGGCCGATGAAGCAGTCCCGGCCTGGTCTGTATCCTGCGACCTCGATGGCCGCTACGACGGCCTCTGCGGCGTCTTTGTTGGATGGTAGCGATGGGGCGAATCCGCCTTCGTCTCCCACGTTGGTACTGTAACCTCGGCCTGTCAACACAATCTTCAGGGCCTGGTATATCTCGACCCCTGCCCTCAAAGCCTCTTTGAAGCTTGGTACACCCAGGGGAATCACCATGAATTCCTGGAAGTCGGTGGAGTCCTGGGCATGCTTGCCTCCATTGAGGATGTTGAACATGGGCGCGGGCAACAGGGTAGGGGAGCCGGGGCAGAGGTAGCGGTAGAGGGGCATGTTCCGGGACGAGGCTGCTGCGTGGGCCACGGCCAGAGACACGCCCAATAGGGCGTTGGCTCCCAGGTTTTTCTTGTTTGACGTGCCGTCCAACTCTATCAGCGTCTCGTCTAAGGTGCGCTGGTCCAGGGCGGGCATGCCCGCAACCGCTTGGGCGATTATTTCGTTGACGTTGGATACCGCCTTCAGGACGCCCTTGCCACCGAAGCGGGCCTTATTGCCATCCCTCATCTCGACAGCTTCGTGGGCTCCCGTGCTGGCTCCGGAAGGGACAGCGGCCCGACCAAGTGAGCCGTTGTTGAGAGTAACATCCACCTCGATGGTGGGATTGCCGCGGGAGTCCACAATCTCCCGGGCCTTGACCTCTTTTATCTTGCTCACCTGTTGCCACCGGTCACGGAAGATGCCTGGTTCCGTTTTCTTGCGGCTTCCAAGGCCTTCTCCACCGCGTCGACGGGGTCTTTGGCCAGTATCATGCTCTCGTCCCTTTGTCCGTTGCGGGAAATAGACCACGTATTCAGCCCGATAACAGGGATTTTGTCTCCCAGAGCATGGGCTATTTCGGAGAGAGTTCCGAAAGCCCCTGTAACAGCGATTACAGCCCGCCCCGACCTTACTACGATGACGTTGCGGGCGTATCCGATGCCGGTGCAGATGGGGATGTCCACGTAGTCGTTAGCTTCTGAGGGGTCGCTCCCGGGGAGTATGCCGATGGTTCTACCTCCGGCCTCTTTCGCTCCCCTGGAAGCGGCCTCCATCACCCCCTGCAGACCTCCTGTCACTACTGTTGCCCCTCTTTTGCCTAGCTCTCGGCCAACTTGCTCCGCCAAACGGATGGCCTCAGGAGTAGCCTCATCGCCGGAGCCGATAACGGAAATCTGTAGGTTCAATATGTACCTCCGAGACCCAATTATACCATCCAATCAGGAGTCGGAACAGGAATTCTCACCACCCAGTTTGTTGCACTTTTCTCAGATAACTTGGCTATCACCTACTCATCATCAAATTCTTCGGAACGGATCCCTACAAGAACATGTATGTATGGCTCGCATTTGTGTAGGGCTTCTGTTGAACACTGGATTATTATGGATGGAGGCACCCTATACGGACAACAGCAAGAAAGGCGTAAAAGGATACAGGCACAAGTATGCTACAGTAGCTAAACTCCGAGTCAAGGCAGGCCACGAAGGTACTTTAGAGTAGTTGGTGCAAGAGTAGATTGCCAAGCACAAACCAAAGCTGGAAGGAGCAATGTCTGGCTCTATATTCCAGCCGGATAGTGATCCTCGGAACTGGATTAGGGTTGCCCTGTTCCGAGATAAGGATTACTGTGTCGGTGATGCCGAGGGTCTGGGGCAGGACAAATGGTTTAGGCAGCTTGTGGAGCACTGGGATGGGGAGCCCTAATGGTACGATGGGGAGGTTTTCGGGGCATCACGGCTGCCCTGTCTAAATAGTGTAGATCCAGCAGATGAGCGGGGTGGGTCGACTGGAAAGCAGTAGTAAGTAGATAGCATGGCCAGCAGCGTCATCCATACCGAGGGTCTGACCAAGTTCTACGGTAAGCATCAGGGCTTGGTAGACCTCGATTTGGAGGTTCGTGCTGGCCAAGTGGTCGGATACCTGGGGCCGAACGGGTCGGGCAAGACCACCACAATACGTTTGCTCCTGGATTTCATTCGGCCCACAAGGGGTCGAGCGGAGATCTTCGGCATGGATACACGTGCCCATAGCGTGGACATCCGCCGCAGGGTTGGCTATTTGCCAGGCGAATTGGAAACGTACGATAACCTGACCGCGCGGGAGATGCTGATCCACTTTGCGCACCTCCGTGGCAGGGTGGACTGGAGATATGCAGAGACTCTTGCCGAACGGCTTGATCTAGACCTCTCCAGGTCGATAAAGGCTCTTTCCAAGGGCAACAAACAGAAGTTAGGCCTGGTGCAGGCGTTTATGCACCAGCCAGAGTTATTGCTTCTTGATGAGCCAACAAGCGGCCTTGACCCGTTGATGCAACAGGAGTTCTATCGTATGGCGAGAGAAGCTACAGATGAGGGACGCACGGTGTTCCTTTCGTCGCACGTACTGGCCGAGGTTGAGCGGATCGCAGACCGAGTCGGGATCATTCGAGGAGGGCAGCTTGTCTTGGAGGAGGAAGTGGCGATCCTTAAGGCTAAGGCTCTGCGCCAGTTGGAGGTGCACTTTGGCGAACCAGTTTCCGCGAAGGCTTTTGCAGGGCTCCCAGGTGTACGTGACGTCAATGCGGAAGGCAACGTGTTCCACTGCACGATAGAGGGGTCGGTGGATGCTTTGATCAAAGTCGCTGCCCAGTTTGAAGTTGTTAACATCACAAGCCACGAGCCGGACCTAGAGGAGATATTCCTGGCCTACTATACTCAAGGGGATGGCAATGCTTCGTAACATCCTTCTTAAGAACCTTAGAGACCAGCGTAAATCTTTCATGTGGTGGAGTATTGGAATTGGCGCGCTCACGATACTCACGATGCTCTTTTATCCGAGCTTCGCGGACTCACCGGAATTTGGTGATGTGCTGGAAAAGATGCCCGAGGCCCTTGCAAAGTTGTTTATTGGGGAGGTCGCCGATCTTACTTCCCCCGAGGGTTATCTCAACAGTCAGTTGTTTGTCCTGATGGTTCCACTTCTGTTCCTGTCTTTTGCAATTGGTCGCGGTAGTGGTGCCATAGCTGGCGAAGAGGAAAAAGGCACCCTCGATCTGTTGATGTCTTATCCACTCAAGCGCTCGCGGGTGTTGATGGAGAAATTTGGTGCAATGGTCGCTACGATGCTGGCGCTAGCCTTTGTCCTGTGGCTTAGCATGGCGGTGGGTGCCATAGCTAGTGGAATGGACATCAGTCTTGTGCGAGTTGCTGAGGCAATCTTGAGCGGTGTATTCCTGGGTTTGGCATTCGGTACATTGGCCTTGGCTCTAGCCTGTGCCAGAAGCAATCAAGGGTTGAGCATGGGCATAACCAGTGCTTTGGGTGTGGCGGCCTATTTCCTCAACGCTCTAGCCCCCGCCGTAGATGCACTGGAGACTTTCCGTGAGCTGTCGCTGTTCTACTACTACATCGGGAGTGACCCACTCAGCAATGGGCTTGATTTGGGGCACGCAACTGCGCTCATTAGCTTGACAGGGGTACTCCTTGTCGTGGCGCTGGTCACTTTCGAACGACGCGACCTGGTGACCTGAAGCGAACGCTATAGCCGAGGGCCTCTCTTGGTAAGAACGTGGATATGACCAAGAGAACTCTGCCCCATTCTGTATGCGCGGGGCGGAGTTCTCTTTATGATGGCTCAGCCCTTTGCGCCCTAGCCCTCGCGTAGCATTCTGCGAAGCACGGTGTGGAGCACACCACCGTTACGGTAGTAATCAACCTCTACCTGAGTGTCGATACGGCAAGTCACCGCAAAATCTAGGGAGGAGCCGTCTTCCCTGGCAGCGTGGATTTGCACATCCTGGCCAGGCTTGATGCTGCCCGCAATGCCTGTAATATCGAAGGTCTCGCGGCCAGTCAGCCCCAGGCTCACAGCGCCATCTCCAGGCTTGAACTGTAGAGGCAAGACTCCCATGCCTATCAGATTGCTGCGATGGATACGTTCGTAGCTCTCAGCCAGAGCAGCTTTCACTCCCAGGAGGTTAGGGCCTTTGGCCGCCCAGTCTCGGGAGCTACCAGCTCCATATTCTTTGCCCGTGATCACAATAGTGGGGATTCCATTTGCCTGGTACTTCTCACCAGCCTCGAAGATGCTAGTAACTTCTTCATCGGGAAGGTAGACCGTCCAGTCACCCTCCTTGTCGGGGGTCAATTGGTTCTTCAGTCGCACGTTGCCAAAGGTGCCCCGCATCATTACCTCGTGGTTGCCGCGGCGGGCGCCGAAGGTGTTGAAGTCACGCTGCTGCACTCCCTTGTTAACCAGGTGCTGTCCTGCAGGTCGGCTCAAAGGGATGGCCGCTGCTGGGGAGATATGGTCGGTGGTAACGAAGTCGCCTAACATTACCAGTGCACGTGCGCTCAGGATATCCGTGGTTTCCTGAACGTCGTTATTGATGTGATCGAAGAAGGGGACTTCCTGAATGTAGGTAGACTCAGAGTCCCATTGGTACAGGTCACCCTCCGGCACTGGCAGTTTGCTCCACTCTTCCGGGCCGGTAGAAACATTGCCGTAGCGAGCTTTGAACATCTCCGGATTAAGTGAGGTGGAGACGGTATCGCGAATCTCCTGCTGCGAGGGCCATATGTCTCGTAGATAGACTGGATTGCCCTGCTTATCCTGGCCTAGAGGGTCGTTGTTCAGGTCTACATCTACAGTGCCAGCTAGGGCATAGGCCACTA
>JASLXI010000064.1 GCA_030740415.1 Dehalococcoidia bacterium | reverse complement strand
GCGACTAAGGGAGCTAGGCCCGGAAAAGATAATCATCTGCGGGGTCTGCACTGACATCTGTGTGCTGCATACGACCGCCGATGCCCGAAATAGGGACTATACTGTGGAAGTCCCGTCCGACGCAGTGGCAACCTTCGATGCCAATGCTCACGTCTGGGCACTCCAGCACATGGAGAATATTCTGGGTGCCAAGCTGGTGACTGCCCGGGCCATTGGCTCCGGCTAGCGAAGGTACGGGATAATGGTTCCTTCAACTCTGAGAATCCAAGAGGAGCTTTATGCCAGAACCAGATTTTGAGGTAAGACCTTCAGTCATGGTGGGAGATTCCGCCGATGTGAGTTTTCATCGGGGAACTACTATTCTCCGTAATGAAGGGATTAACCCCGTTGTGGTAATGGAGTTCTCCCCAACCGAAGGTGGGGTTTTTTGTGGCATCAAGGAGGTTAAGGCGTTGCTCGGCAAAGTGCTCCCGGAAAGCAACCGCGAGGTCTGGGCTCTAGAAGAGGGCACCAAGGTCTCTCCTGGAGAAGTCGCCCTCAGGATCACGGCCCCATACGGCTCCTTTGGTCTGTATGAGACCGCCTTGTGTGGCACGCTCTCTCATTCCACCGGATGGGCTACAGCCAGCAAGGAGTGCGTAGTCGCGGCGGCGGGCATTCCCGTAATATCCACTGGAGCACGATATGTTCATCCAGGTGTGGCAGGCATAATGGATTACGCTGCCATGATAGGCGGCTGTGTATCTTGCTCTACCTCCCTGGGGGCCAAGCTGGCAGGCACCACTCCAACTGGCACAATCTCGCCCAACATAGCTCTGATCATGGGAGACACCGTGCGGGCCATGCAGGCCTTTGACAGGCATATCCCCCAGGAGGTCTCACGAGTAGCCCCTGTAAACATTATGAAGGACGAGACGGAAGAGTCCATCGGCCTGGCGAAGGCCTTACGCCAGCGCCTGAGAGGAGTCATCTTGGATGAATCCCAGACCCAGGATGGGATTCATCCTCATACCGTGAAGGAGGTCCGCGCGCGTATGGACCTGGCTGGCTACTCCCATGTGGAGATATTTGTCCGCGGAGAACTGAACGGAGAGCGTATCAGGGAGTTTATAGAGGAAGGTGCCCCGGTGAGTGTCTTCGAGGTGGGGCGCTATATTAGCAGTGCTGTGCCATATGAGTTCAACGCAGACATTCGCGAGATAGACGGCAAGCCCATTGCCAGACGTGGCCGCATACCGGGATCAACCCCGAATCCCCGGCTGGTGGAGGTTATGTAGCAGGAGAAAACTCCAGTTCCATCACCTCCGTCGTGTCCTTCGTTAACCTGGCCCAGTGGGCAATGCGGTGGCCTACCACCCACACAATCCCCTCATCCGATATCACCAGAGGAACCCTGTCTCTTATCTCGCGTGGCATCTTCTCATCCACCATAAAGTCCTGAAGTTTCTTTGGTCCCGTCATGCCTAGAGGGTGAAACCGGTCCCCGGGTCTTCTTCCTCTCACCAGGAGCCGCAAGCCCACACTCTCCGCACTCAATCTAACAGCGTATGCGCCCGCGGTCGGCGAACGGCCATTCCCGAGAGACAGCCGTGCCTTGATAGTCCATCCTGGGATTTCGGCATCACCGGGCACTATCAGTGGGTGTTCACCGACGATGGGAGCGTCAAGAGCTCTGTTCTTACCCAGGATCAGCCTCAGGAAATCGTGACCTACCGAGAAGACTAGGCCAAACGGGAGGTCCATCTCCTTGCCCGCAACCCCCTTGGCTAGCCTTGCCATGCTTTCTAGATGTAGATGCTCCAACCCGTGAGAGGAACCCACAATTTCCTGATAGACGAGCCTTAGTAGATTTCGCTTGAGGGTTGCCGGCAGGGCTGCAAACCCTCTTCTCTCTACGGTTATACCACCACGTACATTTGCCACCAGCCTATTCCTGGCCAGGGCAGCCTCCTCCAGAATATAGGTTTGGTCCTGGCTGGCAGAATGGCCCAGTCGCAGGAGGGCCTCTCGGAACCGAGGATTGTAAGACCTTAACAGGGGTAGTAGGTCGGAGCGCAATCGGTTTCTCGTGAAATCGAGAGAGAGATTCGTCGAATCATCCCTAGGCATGACTCCCTTCCACAGACAATAGGCCCTGGTTTCGTCCCTCCTCACTTCAAGTAGAGGACGCACTAGGGATATTTTCTGACTATGGTTGAGAGAAGGCCAGTGGCTTAACAGTGACATCCCCGATAGCCCTGCAAGACCACTGCCACGTAGGATGTGCATGAGGATGGTCTCCGCCTGGTCATCGGCAGTATGGCCCAGGACCACTGCTGCGGCTTCATGGGCAACGGCCACCTTTGCCAGAGAGGAGTAGCGCACCTCTCTGGCTGCCTCTTCCAGGGATAAGTGTAGTGCTTTTCTATAGGACTCAACGTCTTCCTGCACCAGGGTCACAGGAAAGCCCAACTGGTGGGCCTTCTCCTCCACGAATTGCGCATCTCCCTGGGACTCTTGGCCTCGGAGGCCATGATCAAGATGGGCCACATAGAGATTTAGGCCAAGGGGTTTCTTAAGCTCCGCCAGAAGCAATAGAAGAGCCAGGGAGTCTGGCCCTCCCGAGACGGCAACGATTAGTGGTTGGCGGCATTCGACAAGCTCCAGCTCCTCTAGCAGGTGGCTTACTCGCTTTAGAAGCCTACGCTCCAGGGCTAATCCGTCCTCGGTCCGTCTCCCCATATTCTTATAGACCTTTAAGGTGGCACTGGTCGTTATAACGGACCAAAGTGGTCTTTTCTTGCTGAATGTCCACTTAAGTAATGCTTCCCAGATTCAGTCGGGGTCTAGGACAGTGGGGCAGAGGCATCCCAAGAAACTTATACACTAACCAGAGTAGGGTGAAGTTATGGCTGACTATGGCCACGTTCTCCTCAAGGTGAAGACCCCTAATCTCCTCTATGGTATTCCAGATACGCTCCTGCACCGGTAGGACCGACTCTCCGTCGGGCATGACGGCTGTAGATACATCAATAGACCAGGTCCGAAAATCTGGATACTGTTGCCATATCTCTTCCTGGACAAGCCGATCCAGATGCTCGATATTGGCTTCCTTCAGGCTATCGTAGGGATGTACCTCAATATTGAGCTTTTGGGAGATTATGGTAGCAGTCTCTAGGGCTCTGGGAATGGGGCTGGTATGTAGCGCAACCGGAGCAAGAGAAACAAGCGCCTCGGCGATGTTCGGGGCCTGAAGGCGTCCTCTGGAATCTAGAGCCACCGTATTAAACCCGATGGCTCTAGATTCCAAGTTATGTTGGGTTTCTTCATAGTGTACCAAGATGAGGTTCAAGAGAATCAACCCCCGGGAGTGATATGCCCTTTGGTAACTATTACCTTTTCTACCCTCACCCCCCTCATCTGAGATACCTCCAGACGCAGACCATTGTGGCGGAAATGCTCACCTTCGGTTGGTATATGACCCAGAGCCTCTAAGATGAATCCAGCTACTGTCTCATAGTCTCCCTCTGGGAGGTCAAGGTCAAGCTCCTCGTTGGCTTCCTCTATTTGCATGCCCCCATCTATGTGGAAAGTATTCTCATCGATGGTCACATACTCCATCTCAGGTTCCATCCCCTCTTCGCCCACGGGACCGACAACTTCCTCGATAAGCTGCTTCAGAGTCATAAGGCCGGCAATGCCTCCAAACTCGTCGACGGCCATGGCCATCTGGCTTCCTACCTTCTGCATCTCCCGAAATAGAGTGCCAACAGGCTTGGTGTCCGGAACGAAGTCTACAGGACGGATCAAGTCTGTTACCGAATCGTCGTCTGAGATCTCCTCTCTGGCTACAGCGACCAGCACATCCTTCACAGACAGAGCTCCCGCTACATTTTCCGCATTTCCCTCAAACACTGGGAACCGAGTGTGGGAGTGGCCTTGATATATGGCGAGAAATTCCTTCAGAGTAGTCCCAGCCTCCACCCACACCACCTCGGTGCGAGGAGTCATCACCTCCCGAAGCTGACGGTCTCCAAATCGGAAGACCTTCTCCAGCATCTGCGCCTCTTGTTCTTCTACTGCCCCGGTCTCCATTCCTATGGAGATGGCTACTTTGATCTCTTCCTCGGTGAATAGAACTCTGGAGTCACTTCCTAGACGCATGACCAGCATTCGGTTGACCCAATGTAGGAGTACCACCAAGGGCAACAGCAGGCGATCTAACCATTCAAGGACCCGGGCAGAGAAGAAAAAAAGAGGTTCTGAGTGGCGAATTGCCACCGTTTTGGGCAGGGTCTCTCCCAGCACAAGCAGGGTGACGGTGCTGGCCACGGTGGCCACAATGATACCCCGACCCTCTCCCACAAGAGAGATCATTATCACTGTGGTCAAGGCAGCGAAGGCGGTGTTCACCAAGTTATTTCCTAGGAGTATGGTGGGGAGCACCTTCTCTGGCTGATCCACCATCCGAGCTACCCTCTTGGCACCTGCTATTCTGCTCTCCACTAGGTGCCTGATCCTCACCTTTCGCAGTGAGAGGAAAGCAGCCTCAGAGCCAGAGAAGAAAGCAGATAGCAGCAGACACGGGAGAAGAAGGATGAGATATAGCATCGATGCTTGATCCATTACCACACCTCTATAAAATTATCGCCATATGGCGACTGCAGGACTTGTTCACCAAGATGAGACTGGCCTTGGAACTGCTGAAGAAAGCCAGCACTAATACGCTCACCAAGAGCACTGCGATTTGAGGTAACTGCCTGATACCTTCCACCAATCTCTCCCCCTTTGTTACTGTGAAGTAACAGGTCATTTCTTGTATTAGACTGGTATTGGAATGCCCTTCGTGGCAAGATGTATTCAGAATAGGGAAGAGTACAATTGGAGAGGCTACTCGCAAGGGAAGCACTTGATGCCTGCCCGCTCTCGCCAATAATAGCATTGCCCTATTGAGGTGTCAAAAAGAGATGCTGTACTGCGTCTCGTCGATTTGTGACCAAGGGACTTTACAGTTAGCCGCCAAAGCCTATAGGACTATGGATACCAACGTACCAGAGGAACTAATTCTGAAGGAACTTGAAGCCGCTTCCATGCGCCTTGCAAAGGGTGCGGGACTGGTTCTTCAACGTTACCAGCCTGGCAACACACACGTGGAGTACAAAGGGAAGGAAGGAACTGACCCGGTCACAGAAGCAGACTTAAGGATAGAAGAGTACCTGAGAGAGGAAATATCGCGGGAGTTCCCAGGTCACGGGATGGTAGCGGAAGAGGATACCGAGGCAGAGGCGGCTAACGTTGACTTCATGTGGGCCATTGACCCTCTGGACGGCACCGCGAACTTCGCCGCGGGGATGCCTCTTTACGCCGTGTCCATCGGCTTGCTTTACAAAGGGGTGCCCATATTGGGCAGCTTGTTTCTGCCCAATACTTTCGCGGGAGGCGGTGTGTACCACGCCAGAATGGGCGGCGGCGCCTTCGTAGATGAAGACCAGCTAAAGGTCGTCCCCAATTCCCTACTGCAACCGTCTGGGCTGGCCGGAATTCCAGCTAGCTACAGAGCAGTCTTTTCCTCTAAAAGGACGCGAGGTATGGGAGAAGTGCGGATTATGGGGAGCATTTCCTGTGAGATGGTCTTGGTGGCAAGCGGGGTCTTTCAGTATTCTTTTTTCGCCGGCTCTCACATCTGGGATGTGGCTGCGGGGGTGGTGCTCATTAGAGAGGCAGGAGGTGAGGTCCTGGAATGGAGAAGGGGTCAGTGGCTGCCCTTCCAGGACTTCGCAGTCAAGCCCAACAAACTCGATGAAAGCCTCTCTCAGGCCTTCCGACGTTGGGGAGCCCCTCTGTTGGCGGGTGCTCCTGAAATTGTAACGCACCTAGCGTCTCAGACCAGGGTCAGGAGAAGGCCCCTGTTGTCCAGTCTACGCAGGATTAAGACGCTTAGGGCGAGGACAAGAGAGAAGCGGTCTGAATAGAACCAGTCTTCTATCGGAGCCTTGGCTTGATTTTACGACGGCCGTTACGCAGAAGTTGGAGCTTTTTCTCATGGACCTGCGTCTCTATATGGAGAACCCGTTCTGCACAGCCTGAACGGGGTACCAGGTCTGCCAGACTCGTGCGTGTCCTGCGGGGGTCATTACTTGGATAGGCAAGACTACAACATCCAGATAAACATGGTCAACTGGAAGCCATCAGACCCTCAAAT
>JASLXI010000063.1 GCA_030740415.1 Dehalococcoidia bacterium | reverse complement strand
GCCCTACCTCTGGTCTCCTTCATGACCTGCCCCATCAGGAATTTGAGGGCGGCCTCCCTGCCATCAAGGAAGTCTTGAACCGCTTGGGAGTTCCCTTGCAGGACTTCTGCCACGGCTACATCCAAAAAGCCCTCATCACTTATCTGCGTTAGACCCTGGTCCTCGGCTATTATCATAGCTCCTTTTCCAGAGTTAAACATTTCCTCGAATACCGCCTTGGCCGCCGGGCCGTTAATAGTACCAGCCTCTATCAAATCCGTGAACTCCCTCAGGCCTTGTGGGGTGATCTTCGCGTCCTTAAGTTCCACACCGGAAGCGTTCAGAAGGCCCGCCATATCGCCCAGAATCCAGTTGGCAACTGCCTTGGCCTTGGCAGATACCACGGCGGGCTCAGTATCCTCGGCTTTGAGGCCACTCTCAAAATAGTCCGCTGTGGCCTTGGACGCGGTTAGCTGGCTGGCATTGTCCATGGGAAGGCCGTACATGGCAACCAGTCTGTCTCGCCTAGCTCCGGGTAGTTCCGGCAGACGCGCCCTGGCCTCCTCCACCCATTCCTTGCTTATAGAGAGGGGTGGCAGATCCGGCTCCGAGAAGTAGCGATAGTCGTGGGCGAACTCCTTAGTCCGTTGTGAGACCGTGACTCCACGGTTCTCTACCCAACCCCGGGTTTCCTGCACGACCCTGCCACCATCCTCGACCACCTTGATCTGCCTTTCCACTTCGTACTCCAGGGCACGGTAGACCGCCCGGAAGCTGTTCATGTTTTTTACCTCGGTCCGGGTGAAGAACTCGGTGCTGTCCATAGGCCGAATGCTGATGTTGGCATCACACCGAAAGCTGCCATCCTCCATGTTTCCTGTTGAAACGCCAAGGTACTGAAGGATGGCCCTCAGGTTCAGCAGGTACTGTCTGGCTTCCTCCGGGGAGCGCATATCAGGCTCACTCACGGTCTCCATAAGAGGAATCCCAGCGCGGTTGACATCCACCAAGCTGTAGCCCTCTCCATGAGCACCCTGATGATGTTGAAGCTTGGCAACATCCTCCTCCAAGTGCACCCTGGTAATTCCCACCTTCTTCTGACCTCCACCCACGTCTATGGCGAGCCATCCTCCCACCGCAATGGGCTCATCGTACTGGGATATCTGGTAGCCCTTCATCAGGTCCGGATAAGGATAGTTCTTGCGATGGAACTGTGTGGCCTCAGCAATTGTAGCGTTCAGTGCAAGGCCGGTCATGATGACGTATTCCACAGCCCTTCGATTGATTACCGGAAGGACACCAGGCATTGCAAGACAAACGGGGCACACCACCGAGTTGGGAGAGCCCTGCATGTAGTCGGCTGGGCAGGAGCAGAACATCTTGCTCTTAGTAAGGAGTTGAGCATGGACCTCCAGTCCAATCACAGTCTCGTATTTCATTGTTGCAGACATAGTCTATGGACGTCCCCTAAATCCAATCCAGCGGCTAGTATAGCAAAGCTAGAATAGGGTCGCAAGGAAAAGTCGCGACCCACTGCTACCTGTCCATGGTGGTATTGCAAACACAGGCATCAGCGACTCAGTCACGATATTCTGTGCGCAAAGTTGCTCAGCAACCTCCTTCGTCGCTTACAGATGCTTATAAGACCTGACCAATGGTAAGACGATGTAGCACGCATTCTCATATGACCTTCGGGCCCGAGCGTGGGATTCATCGCCCCCAGCTCCCACGTCGGCCATTACCATACTGGCAGCTTTCATTCCTTCGAGCCCCGTGGTATTCAATTCTGTACCGATGCCCAGGTTTTTGTGTTCGGGATGCACGGCTGGGAATAGCACTTCTCCAGTTCGGCCTTTGAGCTCATATACCAAAAAACCAGCAACCTTTTCTCCAAATTAGGCAACTAGGACGCCGACTCTTTCCTTATCTTTACAAGCACCTTCCGTCGGTTTCTTTTGACCCGCACGCCAACCTGGCTAGAGGAAGTTATAGATTGCGGGTCCTAGAATTATCCCAGAAGAAATAGCCCAGGTATCACTGCGGGCTAGGGAACCAGGTCTATTTCTTCGAGGCCTTTATCAGCAAATGCTCGAATCTGCAGATTTACTATGATCCTCGCACACTCAGACCGATGGGCTATTGCCGGGTCGTCCTTCACGTGGGGCGTGAGGAACTCTAAGCATGATAGCGCAGATTTCTAAGTCTCGTCCCAGCCCCCTTTCCCCAACAGAGGCACAAAACGACACGACCCCAGATTACTCACGCAATACCCATCATCTACCTTGGTTACTTTAATCAGCCCCTGCTCCCGCTGAGACCCCACCGGAATCACCAATCTTCCTTCCTGGGCCATCTGGTCCAACAGCACGCGGGGCAGTCTGGGCGCGGCCGCCGTGACAATTATAGCATCAAAGGGAGCTTCCTCCGGAAAACCCAACTCGCTTCCAGTCAGGCGTGCCTCGACATTGCTATATCCCAAGGAAGCAAGCAACGTCCCGGCCTTCGCTGCTAGGATGGCAACTCGCTCAATGGTATAGACCTTTCGTGCCAGTAGAGAGAGGATAGCCGCCTGATATCCACTGCCCGTACCCAGTTCTAGCACCATGTCCTCACCTTTTATCTCAAGGGCATTGGTCATCAAAGCGACAATGTAAGGCTGAGATATGGTCTGGCCATCTCCTATGGGTAGTGGAATGTCCTCATAGCTCAGGTGTTGGCTTCCCTCAGGCACAAACAGTTCCCTGGGTACCCTTTCCATGGCATCCAGCACCTCCTCGCCAGAGATCTGGCGGCGAAGGCCATCGAAGAGTTTTTTCTTGGCCGTGTTCATATCACCAGACATGGTAATCAGCTCCCAGGTGACTGTAACACCTGCAACCTCGTCCTTCAAGAAGTCACGCGGGCAACATCCTGTTCAAGCCTTGTCCTTTACGAATACCTTGACTTTGTTGCTTAAGTGGGCTAGAATCCTAGGCAAATGCATCGCGTGTTTGCTGTCGGCTGCTGCTGTTGTAACCCCTAAATCGAGGGGCTCATCTGTTAGTCGCTAGCTCTATAAATCGCCCCCAGCGTGTACTGCACTGGGGGGCGATTTGTTTTATCAAGAAATCCCAAGATACAGGCACCAACCCTCAAGGAGGCATCATGATCCCGGAGAAGATAAACGAAAAAGGAATCCTACCAGTGCTACAGGAAGAACTGGATAGCTTCGAGAAGGTAGTCGAGGAGTTTATTCAAGGAGACTGGGACCCATTGGCATTCCAGGCATTCCGCCTCAGGATGGGTGTCTACGGACAACGCCAACCGGATGTGCACATGCTAAGGGTGAAGCTACCCATAGGAGAGATCTTCTCGGAGCAGTTGGAGGTCCTGGGAACCATAGCAAGCGAATTCACCCCCATGAAGAGAGGCCATGTAACCACCCGGGAGAATATGCAGTTCCATTTTGTGCCTCTGGAATTGGCTCCACAGGCGCTACATACCCTGGGCCAGGTGGGACTGTCCAGCCGTGAGGCCTGTGGAAATACGGTACGCAATGTCACTGGCTGTCCCCTGGCGGGCGTCTGCAACGACGAGCCCTTTGACACGACGCCTTATGCCGGTGCCTACGCCCGGTACTTCTTGCGTCACCCGTTGACCCAGGGCATGCCCCGCAAGATTAAGACCGCCTTCTCCGGCTGTGAAAAGGACTGCGCCCTCACTAGCATCAACGATATAGGTTTCATCCCAAGGGTACGAGAGGAAGATGGCGCGGTGGAGAAGGGATTCAAGATGGTGGTCGGTGGCGGCCTCTCCATCATGGCACGCATTGCACCTACACTGTACGAGTTTGTGCCCATAAACGACTACCTGCGTATCAGCGAAGCGGTGCTACGAGTGTTCGATGCCTCAGAGCAGGAACGGAAGAACAGGATGAAGGCCCGCTTAAAGTTCCTGGTGGACCGCGTAGGCATTGACGAGTTCCGAACGATGGTGGAAGAAGAGCTGACGAAGCCCTGGGCACAGAAACTCATTGATCCCACGCCTCTGCTGTACCTAGACGACGAGGAGTCCGATGCCCCACTGTCCCCAGGCCCTGAGAACCAGATTTCGCCAAATGGAGATAGAGGCGAATTCGAGCTATGGCGCAATACCAACGTGCAGCCACAGAAACAAGAGGGCTTTCGTGTGGTATTGGTAAAGCTGCCCCAGGGCGATATTCAGGAGCACCAGTTCAGCCCCCTGGCCAACATCTCAGAGAAGTACGCCGGCGGCCGAGCGCGATTTACCCTGCAGCAGAATATGGCCTTCCGATGGGTACGAGAGGAGGCTCTCTACCCGCTGTGGAAAGACCTGAAGGAAGTGGGCTTGGCCGAGCCAGAGGTGAACACCATAACCGATGTGACATCCTGCCCAGGCACGGATAGCTGTAAGCTGGGCATCACCTCTTCTATGGGCCTCGGAAGAGCAATAATGGAGAATCTCGCTGACATGAACATCTCGGACCCCCAGGTCAAGGGCCTGCACATCAAGATGAGCGGATGCCCGAATTCCTGCGGGCAACACCACCTAGCCAACATAGGTTTTCACGGCGCCTCCATGAAGGGAGACAGGGGCAACCAGGTCCCCTCCTATGAGATGTTCATCGGGGGCAGCTACCAGGACTTGAACGGACACACAGAGGCACGTATCGGCCTGAGGCCTAAAGGAAAGATACCCTCGAAAAAGGTGCCGGAGATAATACGTAATGTCTTAAGCTACTACCAGGAACACCGAGTGGAAACGGAACCCTTCAACACCTTCGTAGATAGGGTGGGAGTCGGGCCCTTTGAGGCAATCATTGGAGAGTTCCAAGACTTGGGGCCGCTCAACAGAGAGAACATTGAGACATACATGGACTGGAGCAAGACGGTACTATACAAGCTAGAGAGAGGCGAAGGGGAGTGCGCGATATAGCATTATCCCCGCACATTCCCGGCAATGCTAAGAGGAGCGCCCGACCTATCGGGTGCTCCTCTCCTATTTGGTAATGTAGATAGAGATATAGAGAGTCTTAGCCTTCGTTGAGCAACCCTTTCAGGTCCAGGTCGCAGCTAGCCAAGGCGAGGACCTCTCCAAAGGCAGGTAAGCGGTCCCCGGCTATTATCTCCGCCAGAGCTTCTTCCCCAAGGATATCCACCACACACGCAAGGTCCTCTGCACTGATATCAAGGCCCATATCACCCTCGGGCCAACTTCCATCTCCCTCCGAACCAAGCGTTTCAAGGCCGCACTCCAGTAACATTGGTAAGGATTCAAGAGGCAGTTCACCCTCCTCAGCAAGTAACAGTGCGAGTGCCTCCACATCCAGAACCAACTTAAGGCAAGCCAACTGTTCCGGTGTAAGCTGAGGGAAACCCTCCTCCGGCACAAATGTCCCGAGTACCTCGATGCCGCACTCCAGCATGGCACCTATTAGTTCCGCGGATAGCGCGTCCTGGTCGTCGCTAAACATAGCTACCAGGCTCGCCGCGTCCATCCGTCCAGCCAGACACCTCAATCCATTTACTGACAATTCCCCTATCCAGGCGGCAGCCGCGGCCGTGGCGACCTCCTCGTCACTTGGGCAAGAGGATACATCGATAGTTGCCTGAAATACCAATACCTTGGTTTCGCCATCTTCACTCTCAAGCAGCCGTTTCAGATCGAGTTCTCTCAGGATATCCCACGCACAGATCAGGGCGTCCTCTCCGAAATCACCCACTTCGTTGGTGGCCAACTCTATCATGATGCGGCCAAAGGTCTCCTGGCGTATGCACTGTCCCACAACCTTGCCATCCTCCTCGGTGAACTCAGTGCCGCTCAAGAGTTCATCCAACCTAGCCTGGCCCAAAGACTCTACCAGACACTGCCAATCTTCCTCCGGTATAGCCTGGAAGAACGATAGGGGATCGTCTTCTAGGTCCACCGGTATGAGTGTTGGCAGCGGGAGAGCGGTAGCCGTGGGGGTTGGGATAGCCGTGGGGATTGGGGTGGTTGTGGGGGTTGGAGTAGTCTCGCAGGCCACAAAGACCACCAGAAATGCCGGCAAGACCAACAGACTCCACCGCAGGCGTCTGGTCAATATCGACACGGTATACCTACCAAAGAAGTGATTCTAAGAGTTCATATTTATTATACACAGGTGGATAGGAAATCTCATTCAAAACATACCACTCACAAGAGCTATGCTGTACTTAGTATTATGCCCGTGACAATACAAGGCTGAA
>JASLXI010000062.1 GCA_030740415.1 Dehalococcoidia bacterium | reverse complement strand
AAGAGGCTGTTGATGCACCGTAGAACATCTGAAAGGTAGTTGCAGGCCACAATGCCCACGGAGAAATCCAATCTGTCCGGCACATCTAGCAGGGAAGACACCTCCTTAGACGAAGAGAACTCCTTCCAGTGTTCCTGACGTTTCTCCAACTCGGATTTTGGACGGGCCCGGGTACCTGAAACTGTGTCTTCCAACATGAAGCCATCGTCGCCGATCTGCTGCCTTACGCGGTCAGCGGTGGAGTACTCCTGCTGTGCTCTCAGAGAAGACCGCCTCTTTTCGGCGTCGATTATATGCTCGGGGATATCCCACTCCTGGACTGCACTCTCAAGATCTAGTCCAAATACGCGGTCAAACTCTAGGAGAAGCCCGAGTTTGGACTTCGACGGCATATCAGAGCGGGTCATTTGCCAGGTCATAGCCAGGGCCATGGGCATGTCCAGGTCGCCGTTTACGTGGCCCCAGAATGCCTCTCGCCACTTCTGGGTCTCGGTGCTCCTGGCATCGTCAGATGCCAGGAGAGACCACTCCCATACCTTGTTCCGCAGACGCTGCAGGCCCCGTTGGGCTGCCCTGAGGGCTGAGAGGGTGAAGTTGAGACGGGTGCTGTATCGGACGGTCAGACAGAGGTACCGATAGGCCATGGGGTCGAACCCCTTGGCCTCTAGATCCTCCACTGTGTAGTCGTTAGCAGCGGACTTGGACATCTTCACACCGTCCGTCAGGAGGTGCTGGCCGTGGACCCACATCTGCACAAATGGCTTGCCGAAGGCCCCTTCACTCTGGGCGAGTTCTCCTTCGTGATGGGGGAAGATGTTGTCGACACCCCCGGTGTGGATGTCCAACTGCTCCCCCAGGTACTTGGTCGACATGGCGGAGCACTCGATGTGCCATCCTGGGAAGCCGTCTCCCCACGGACTGGACCAAATGAGGAGTCTGCCGGGCTCTCCAGCTTTCCACAGGGTGAAATCGCGTGGGTCTCGTTTCAGAGGGTCTACTTCCACGCGGACGCCCTTCAGCAGGTCTTTCCCACTATTCCCTGAGAGCTTACCGTAGTCGGGGAATTTGGAAACAGCAAAATAGACGTTGCCCTTCACCTCGTAGGCATATCCCCGCTCCTCTAAACTCTTTGTGACCTGCACCATCTCTTGGATGTGGTCTGTGGCCTTTGGTAAATGGGTGGCAGGGAGAATACCCAGCTTTGCTTCATCTCTGTGAAAGGCATCGGTGTAGAACTGGGCTATCTCTTGGGGGGTCTTACCTTCGGCGAGGGCGGAGGCAACAACCTTGTCCTCTCCCTGCTCCAACATCTCCTGGCGCATGTGACCCACATCGGTTATGTTCTTGACGTGGATGACCTGCAATCCCTGCACCTCAAGCGCCCTGCGAATCCAGTCTGCCATAAGGTAAGTGCGCATGTTACCGATATGTGCGTAGCGATAGACCGTGGGTCCACAGCTGTACATTCGCACAAGCGCCGGCTCCAGGGGTTGAAGCTCCTCCACCTTTTTGGAGAGGGTATTGGATAACCTCATAGCTATCTTGCCTCTCGGTTTCTGGCAGTTAGATGTGATTCTAGTCTTTTAGGTACGATGCATCAATCCCAATCTGATAAAATGGGTCGAATAGAAAGGAGTAACCAGTGGTTTCCCCCAAGGAAGGCGGCATAACTCGTTGCGGCCCACTGAAGCTTGAGTGGGGAAGACGCACCTATGTGATGGGGATTGTTAACGTGACCCCGGACTCCTTCTCTGGAGATGGGCTGGCATATGATTGTGAGGTTGCATTGGAGCAGGCACTCCGTTTCCAGGCGGAGGGTGCGGACATAATCGATGTGGGGGGCGAGTCCACGCGCCCAAGCTCGACGCCGGTTGACGCCGATGAGGAGATACAGCGGGTTATCCCAGTAATTCGATTATTGTCCTCACGACTGGACATCCCCATTAGTGTGGACACCTACAAGTACGCGGTGGCACAGGAGGCCCTTGCCGCGGGCGCTGCCATGATCAACGATGTCTGGGGCTTGAAACATGACTCGACCCTTGCCTCCCTGGCCGCTCGGGAAGGGGTCCCCATTGTCTTAATGCACAATCAGAAGGACGCCATTTACGCAGATTTTTTCACTGACGTACTGGCAAGTCTGAGAGCTAGCGTAAAGCAGGCGCTAGACGCCGACGTGTCCTCTGAAAACGTGATTCTGGACCCCGGCTTCGGCTTCGGCAAAGGGCCCGAGCATAACCTGGAGATTCTGCGCAGGTTGCAGGAGTTCAAGGCTCTGGGCTTGCCTATTCTGGTTGGGACCTCTCGCAAATCGACCGTCGGTCTTGTATTGGACCTGCCAGTGGAGGAGAGATTGGAAGGCACGGCGGCAACCGTCGCGCTGGCAATCGCCAATGGGGCCGATATTGTCCGGGTCCACGATGTGAAGGCCATGACCCGGGTAGCTCGCATGAGCGATGCCATTGTAAGGGGCTGGGCAGGGCCTGCTCTGCACCCATAAGTGCATGAGTAATCTTTTGTGTACGGCTTTATTTGTATCGTGCGTGGCTTTGGGTAACCTCAGAGCGGTATCAGATAACATCGTGATATAGGCTAATGAACACGACCACTGCATATCTGGGTCTGGGCTCTAACCTGGGAGACCGGGAGGACAACCTTCGAAGAGCTGTCTCCTTCCTCCTTCAGGAGGTGTCCTTTACTGCCATGTCTTCGGTCTATGAGACCGAGCCTTGGGGATACGCCTCCCAACCGATTTTTCTCAACCTAGTGTGTGCTGTGGAGACTCACCTCAGTCCGCAGGAACTGTTGGAACTAACACAGGGAATAGAACGTGAACTGGGGCGGGTTCCCACCTTTCGATCTGGACCCAGGACTATGGACGTGGATATTCTGCTGTACGGCGATGAGGTGATAGAGACGCCCGACCTCCATATCCCTCATCCCCGCTTTTGGGAGAGGGCCTTTGTCCTTATGCCGTTGGCCGAGATTGCTCCCGATCTTGTTCACCCCGCGCTGGGGAAATCCATATCGGAGTTACTTTGGGAGATACCGGGGCAAGAAAAAGATGAGGCGATGATCTTGGGGACACTGTCTCTCTAAAGAGGATTTCGCACAGAGTAGTCTAGGTACGGAGGTTGGGCGGGAGGAGATTGGGGATGGAGTTCTCTATTGGGTAGTCCTCCTCACAGCTTTCGCAACGAAGGGTCCCACGCACGACCTCTACGTCGTCCTCTTCCTCCACCGTTAGGGTCAGTGGGCTTTTGCAGACGGGGCAAGCCAAGATGTCCAGCAGGTTTTTCTTCATGAATCACTCTTAGTGTTGTTTAGCTGTGCCGAGGTCTATATTGCCCTTCGGCTATCTTCCTGTCAATCCCCCTTGATAGATGAATGCCAGCAGGTCGGAGACGAAGAACACTACTATACCCAGGATGACTGTCAGGTTGACTCCGGACATGAGGTCCATCACCCGATTTAGACGGCCTAGTCGGGCGGTCGGTGACGATGCAGACTGAGACCTCTGCCTCTGCCATCGGCGCCGTGCAACGGCAAACATCCACAGAGCTAGCATGATCTTGACGCTTACGGTTATGAGGTACGCGGATGACGTTGAGGGAGAGGTTATTCGATCGAAAAGCAATATAGTTCCCGTGAGGATGAGGACTGCGATGCATGCATCCACTAGGCCACGGAACTGGCTCAGGGCCTCCGGCCCCAACATGGTCCCATTAGGTCCAGTTTTTCGTTGCTGAGGTCGGAGTACCAGTACATAGAACAGGCTGCCCCCTACCCATGTCACCGCCGACAGTGAGTGGAACCAGTGTATCAGCAGGAGGCCCCCCTCACTTAGAGTCACAGCGGGGGCCTCCGCGTTTCCTCCGCACACTCCAGGAGGATAGCCAGCGACATTTCTTGTATCTTAATCAACCTGTTAGCAGTTTAGCATTTCTTGCGTGATACATGCTTTGCTGTATGGAATCTTCGCTCATGGCTTCGACTTCCCTAGCTGAAAACCCTCATTGGGTTGAGGACGACGTCTGTTTGACTGTGACTTATAGATATGATATATTCTGCCTGGGTGTTCCCAAGACTTCACGTGGGAGAGGCGCATACCAAAGGAATATCGAATAAACCAGCGGATTAGGGTGCCGGAGGTCTTGGTCATCGATGACGAGGGCGAACAGCTAGGCACCATGCCCACTTTTGAAGCCATCCAGCTCGCTCAAGAGCAAGGGCTGGATCTGGTAGAGGTGGCGCCCGCGGCACAACCGCCGGTGTGTCGACTGCTCGACTACGGTAAGTTCCGCTACCTCCAGACAAAGAAAGAACGAGAGGGTCGCAAGACACAGAAAGTCAACCTCTTGCGGGAAGTAAGGTTCCGCCCACGCATCGGCGACCACGACATGGAAGCCAAGAAGCGCTTGGTGAAGAAACTATTGGATGAGGGTTCAAAGGTAAAATTGACGGTGATGTTCAGAGGTCGAGAGATAACCCACCAGGATATAGGTGTGGACTTGCTACGAAAGACGGCTGAAGCCTTCAGCGATGAGGCCAAGCTTGAGAAGGCTCCCACTATGGAGGGGCGAAGGTTGAGCATCATAATAGTCCCAACGAGCCAGATTAGCCAGAAACCCAAGACCGAAAAAGAGCCCGAAGAGAAAGAGCCGGAAGCGGTCGTGAATGCCTAAACTGAAGACCCATAAGGGTGCGAAAGCTAGGTTCCATGTTACTGGTACTGGCAAGATACTGCGGATGAAAGGGCCAAGAAGCCACTTCCGCCGTAGGAAGCCTGCTAGGTTGCTTCGCGAGTTTCACAAGAAGCACGAAGTAAGCCCTTCCGACTTAAACCGGATTCATCGAGTGCTACCGTACCTCTAACCGATAGCCAATAAGTGGAGTATTCACTGTGCCAAGGATCAAGCGTGGAGTAACGGCGAGGCATCGCCATAAGAGGCTGCTTCAGATGACCAAGGGTCATCGTGGAGGACGGCACAATCTCTATCGACAGGCAAAAGAGTCCCTGCTAAGCGCACTGACGCATGCCTACAATCATCGTCGGGAGCGCAAGGGCGACATGAGGCGCCTCTGGATCATGCGGATCAACGCTGCCGCTCGCGAGCATGGCCTGTCCTACAGCCAGCTTGTTCATGGCCTCGGCCTGGCCGAGGTGATGGTAGACCGCAAGATACTTGCAGACTTGGCTGTGCGAGACTCTCAGACCTTTGGACGACTGGTGTCTATAGCCAAGGAAAGCGCTGCACCTGAAGCTGTTCCAGCATAGCTTTCCCTTCACGGAATAGCTCGTATCACCCCTGTCCGGGATCTATTGAACCTTGTCGTCACTCTGGATGCAGTGTACACATGGCTTCCCCCAATCGTTGAGCGTGTCTCTGCTGTGTTGTAAGCTGTTTAAGAGATGCCTGTGCGAATCCTCAAAGCGGTACTCCGTATTACCTTTGTCGTGTTTGTCTCTCTTGTGCTGCTCACCAGCAAAGGAGGACTACATCTATCCCATGTAGAAGAACTGGCCAAGGCGCACCTGTACTCTCTGGTACAATGGGAGTTCGAGAACTTCCTGGACAAGTGGACATACAGGACAGGGCTACTTCTCCCCGGCGGTTCCATTGATGATCAGGCTAATGTGGATGTGGTACTGGAGTATTTCCAGCTTCGGGAGCGTGAGAGGGAGTTAGAACAGGCTGTCCAGGAGGCTAGAGACTCTCTCCAGGTTGACGAAGGAGGATTCTCAGACGCCCTTGAAGCTGAACTGGCTCAGGTGGAAACCGCCCGGGGCAAGATTCGGGACAGGGTGGAGGAGGTGGTGGAAGGCGAGATCGATTCCATCGTTACAGACGAGAGACTTGGCGTAGGAGGGCTGATAAGGGCACTGGGGATTCACTTTCCCCCGGTGGATTTTCGATTGGAGCCCTCTCCCCGCCTGCTAGTGGTGTCTCCCCGGGACCACATCGAGATGAGCGATGGGATTTTGCTAACGCCTGACATCACAGTGGAGGAGATGGAAGTCCTTGAGGAACGGGTATTGAGGGAACGAGACCAGTCCGCCCTGGTGGAAGGCATTGGAGGGGTGGCAACATACCCCGCGGTCGTCTCTCCAGACTTCTCCCTAAGGGGTACGCTGATTACCGCGGCCCATGAATGGCTGCATCACTACCTCTTTTTCCAGTCCCTGGGCCAGACCTATGGTAGGGACTCCATTATGACATC
>JASLXI010000061.1 GCA_030740415.1 Dehalococcoidia bacterium | reverse complement strand
AAGGGGCTTCGTTGATTAGGGAATAGCTGCCCCTCATGAATATTGCCCTGCTTTTGACCTCGGTGGCCGACAATGATAGTATTTTCATGAAGAGCAATCGAAATCGCACATAGGAAATAATCAGATGTCTGGTCATTCCAAATGGTCCACAATAAAGCACCAAAAGGGCGTCACGGACGCCCGTCGGGGCCAGCTATTTACTAAACTGGCTCGTGAGATAACCGTGGCGGCCAGGGAGGGGGGCGATAGCCCCGACATGAACGTGCGCCTCCGTATGGCTATCCAGAAGGCTAGAGAGAACAACATGCCCCTGGACAATGTCGACCGAGCCATTAAACGTGGTGCGGGCGGCAGCGAGGGAAGCGACTCCCTGGCGGAGGCCGTCTACGAGGGCTATGGCCCAGGGGGAGTAGCCATATTGCTCCATGCCCTTACAGATAATCGCAAGCGTACCGTCTCAGATGTACGCGCTTCCTTTGCACGATCGGGTGGCAGCCTTGGTGAGGCCGGCTGCGTGTCTTGGATGTTCGAGTCTCGGGGGGTTGTCACCGCCGAAGTCGACCCTAGCGATGGGGATGATATTGCTCTGGTGGCTATAGATGCTGGTGCCGAGGACTTCAAGCTGGAGGATTCGTACCTGGAGCTATATGCCAGCCCTGGGAACCTAGAGTCTCTGCGTAGCATTCTGGAGCAGCAGGGGGTGAAGGTGAACTCTGCAGAGCTGTCAATGGTGCCTAGCAATACTGTCCTCCTGGACGTCAAGGTAGCAGATCAGACTTTGCGCCTTTTGGACCACCTTGAGGAACTTGACGATATCCAGAAGGTGTATACCAACGCCGACTTCCCCGACGAAGCCCTAGAACAGTACAAGGGCTGATTCTTCTGTAAAGGCGACAAGGTTTGTTTATAAGATGGGGCGGGGCTCTTGATGGAGACCACCTATGACTTCTTTTGATGAATGGTCTGACCTCTACGATTGGGTCTTTGCCTGGAAGCGGGACGACATTTCCTTCTACGTGGAAGAGGCTCGTAGGTCTGGCGGCCCAGTCTTGGACCTGGGATGCGGCACCGGCAGGGTCGCCATACCCGTGGCCCAGGCGGGCATTGAGGTTGTTGGGCTGGACAGTTCGGCAAAGATGCTGCAAGTGGCGCGCCGTAAAGCCAAGACTGTCGGGCCAATCGAGGGGAAGCTCACCTGGGTACGGGGTGACATGCGCAGTCTTTCCATGTCCAGACAGTTTGCCCTGGTTATCATCCCCTACCGAGGTTTTCTCTCTCTTCTCAGCGTGGAGGAGCAGCGCCGCTGTCTCGAAGGTGTCAAAGTGCATCTATTGCCCGGGGGGAAACTGGTCTTCGACATCTTCGTTCCAGACCTGCACACTATCACAGAGGGTTCTACCGCCCCTGCTCACTCCTGGGACGTGACTCACCCTCAGAGGGCACACCGCCTAGTGGTCTGGGACCAGAGCCGCTTTGACAACTACAATCAGGTCATTGATGTCCGCATGATCATCGAGGAATTGGATGGGGCAGGAGAGATGGTGAGAAAGCTATACCGAGATTTCCAGCTTCGTTACCTCCACCGTTTCGAGGCCCAACATCTGCTGGAGCTATGCGGTTTCTATGTCTTTGATCTCTTCGGCGACTTCGACCGTGAGTTCCTGAACGAGACCAGTACCGATATGGTGTGGGTGGCTGGGATCAGGGAATAGCTGAGCAAGTTAAAGTAGGAGAAATCCGTGGCGGTTTGCTAGAATAAGGTACCATGCCTGATTTTCAAATAGTTTCAGACTACCGGCCAACGGGTGACCAGCCCAAAGCCGTAGACATGCTCGCGGAGGGGGTCGAGAAGGGCTTCCGCGAGCAGACTCTGCTGGGCGTCACTGGCAGCGGTAAGACCTTTACCATGGCCAACGTCGTCGAAAAGGTACAGCGCCCAACGTTGGTCATCGCCCATAACAAGACCCTTGCAGCCCAGCTTGCCACGGAGTTCAAGGAGTATTTCCCCCACAACGCCGTGGAGTATTTTGTGTCCTATTACGACTACTATCAGCCGGAGGCCTATGTCCCTCAGACGGACACCTACATAGAGAAAGATTCCGATGTCAACGACGAGATAGACAAGCTGCGCCACTCTGCCACCCGGGCGCTCCTAACGCGGCGGGATGTGCTGATTGTGGCCTCGGTGTCCTGCATCTATGGCCTGGGTGCACCGGAGGAGTATCAGAGCTTTGTAGTATCCCTTAAAAAAGGTGCGCAGAGCAACCGCACAAAGCTCATACGTCGACTGATAGACCAGCAGTATGAACGCAACGACATGGACCTCTCCCGTGGGAGGTTCCGCGTCCGGGGCGATACTCTGGAGATCCTACCCGCGTACGAAGACGTGGCGCTACAAGTTCAGTTCTGGGGCGACGAAGTGGAGCGTATCGTAGCGCTTGATCCCCTTACTGGTGAGGTCTTCGGGGACCGGGACTCGGTGGATATATACCCAGCCAAGCACTTCGTCACCTCCAATGAGAAGCTGGTCCTAGCCACCAAGGACATCGAGGCGGAAATGGAGGAGCGAATACACTGGTTCCGTGCGCAGGGCAAACTCCTGGAAGCACAGCGTCTGGAGAACCGCACCAGGTATGACCTGGAGATGCTGCGGGAGGCGGGCTATTGTTCAGGGGTCGAAAACTACTCCGCTCCGCTTGGAAGGCGTTCAAAGGGAAGCACCCCCTGGTGTCTATTGGATTACTTTCCAGATGATTATCTCTTGTTCATAGACGAAAGCCACATGACCGTTCCCCAACTGCACGGGATGTACCACGGGGACATATCCAGGAAGCAGACTCTGGTAGACTTCGGTTTCCGGCTACCATCGGCGCTGGATAACCGACCCCTCAGCTTCGAGGAAATAGAGAAGCACATAAATCAGGTCGTCTACGTCTCGGCCACGCCCAGTACATATGAGTATAGCCACAGCCAACAGATGGTGGAACAGGTCATTCGTCCCACTGGCCTACTGGATCCCACTATCGAGGTGAAACCCACCAGTGGCCAGATTGACGACCTGTTGGATCAGATTCGTACGCGAGTGGACAGGGGAGAGCGATGCCTGGTGACGACTCTGACCAAACGCATGGCCGAGGAACTGGCGGACTATCTCCAGGAGATGAACGTCAAGACCCACTACCTTCACTCTGAGATCGACACTCTGGAGCGCAGCGAGATACTTCGCGACCTCCGCCTGGGAGTGTACGATGTGGTGGTGGGTATTAATCTTCTTCGGGAAGGTCTTGATCTGCCGGAGGTCAGCCTGGTGGCCATCCTGGATGCCGACAAAGAGGGCTACCTGCGCTCCGGATCCTCTCTCATCCAGACCATCGGTCGTGCGGCCCGCCACTCCGACGGCCATGTTATCATGTACGCCGATACTAACACAGACTCCATGCAGAAGGCTATCGTGGAGACCTATCGGCGTCGGCAAATCCAGGAAGAGTACAACAAGGAACACCACATCACCCCTGAGGGCATTCATAAGGCCATCAGGGACATCACCGACCGGGTCAAGGCCGCGGCCGAAAGGCGTTCCACCTATCAGGTACACCGTGACATGCCCAAGGACGACCTGCTGCGGGTGATCAAGGACCTAGAGTCCCAGATGAAACTGGCGTCCCGGGCCCTGGAGTTTGAGAAAGCTGCTCTGCTGCGAGACGAAGTGGTGGAGCTGCGCAAGGTCATGGCCTCCGGCAAGGAGCCGGAGAATGAATCTAAGATGGTGTCCAGGAAGCTGTAAACTGGCTTGACGGCGATCCTCTGATCCTTTCTTGCTCCCGCTGTGTTAGGATACCTTTCTATTATTTCCTGGCGAGGGGCACATTCTTCCACAACTGGCTCATGAGCTAGTGGAAATGCTACAATCTATTCATGGGGCTGTTGACATTGCGAATGCGCTGTAATTGGGTTATATTGTCGCACTCTTAGTGGAGTGCACAAGTGGTTGAAGATGGAGATAAACCGTATCTCGTACTTACAAGCAAACAGCTTGATCAGGCTGGTGGCCGCAGTCGCGAGCGTGTCCCTGGTGGCGGCCACTGGAGTGCTGATAGTGGAAGCCCAGGGTCAATCCAAGCCCTTTTTCCAGGTGCCGGCAATACTAATAACTCTCGGCCTGGGCGCCCTGGCACTCTGTGCCAGTTCCTTTGCTGTTACGGGGCGCCGCCTAGCGGCTCTGGGCTATTGGGGTATCTGTATTGCCTTGCTCATTCTTCTGCCTCTTTTGCAGGTCCTTCCCATAGAGTATGATAGGCGAACCCTCCTCGACATACAGGATTTAGCGCCTCCTCTATGGCAATATACCTTCGCCATCCCCCTTCTGCTTTTCCTGTTTCTGGAGACGTCCATCCCCAGTCTGAGGCCCAACAAGACCTCCAACGTGTTCTTCTCCGTAGGGCTCTTATCGGCGATAACGTTCTTGTTCTTCACAACCGCCCTCATCGGCGACATTGCCAACAGCTCAATACTGATCTTCGTTCCTCATCGTATGTTTCTGAGCGTGCTTACCCCCATTGGAATTAGCAGCCTTATTGTCCTGGCCGTCGTGCTAGCCCGCAAGGGACTGGTGGCCCTGGCGATAATCCTGCTGTTGACAACGGGTCTTGGCCTGGAATGGATGTCCACCTGGTCTTACGACGGTCCCCACTTCCTCGCTGACACTCAGCGCGTTCCATTTGAGCGGTATCCGCTGCTGCCCGTGCTGGCGGGGACTATCCCTGGCCTTCTCGCAGCCGCGACGGGTGTAGTCGCCGGCTGGGAGGTCTATGTAGAGGGTCGTACGGACTACGGGGCTGAGCCGAATGTGGATAGTGGTTCAGAAGGCACGGTTGATCAACCGTGAAACGCCTACACGCGGTATTGGCACTATTAGTCACCACCCTCCTCTTGGCACTGGGTTCCGGGGTGCCTGTGTATTTCCGCGTGTTCTTCCTAACGGCGCTGGTTATGGTGATCAGCTTCGCCTGGGCTTATGTGAACCTGGTTGCCGTCAGGATCACGGCCAGTAGGACCTACGGGAAACTCCGCGTGGGGGAGCAGCTGGAGACCCAGGTCGCCCTTCGCAATGCAACCCTGTTGCCCAGATTCAGCCTTGAGGTAAACGATCTCACCGAGGTGCCCGGGCACAATACAGGAGAGGTGATCAACCTGCCCTCCTTTGGAGACCTATCTCTGGTGTTGAAGATTCCGCTCACGAAGCGCGGCATCTACACGGTGGGAGCGCCGGTTGTTTCCAGCAGAGACCCCTTTGGAATCTTTTGCTTGCGTCACAGGAAGCCCGGGGCCGAGCGCCTTGCGGTGTTGCCGTACATGGTGGATATTCCACCATTCTCCCTGACCCAGGGGGACATCAGTGGGGAGGGGGCTTTGCAGAGGAGCACTCCAGAAGCTACGGCCTCAGCGTCCACCATTCGGGAATACCGCTCCGGAGATAGCACCCGATATATCCACTGGCCAGCGACTGTTCGCAGGGGCAGCCTCATGCTGAAGCAATTCGATGGTGGTATGGAGGACGTGGTCTGGATTCTTCTTGACCTCCAGGAGGAAGTCAAAAAAGGTGATGCGATGAGCAATACCGAGGAGTATGCGATAACTGCGGCAGCTTCTATTGCAAAAAGCTACGCTGAGTTGGGATGGGCGGTGGGAATGATGTCCTACGGAGACCGCCAATATATTCTCGCACCCCGGGAAGGCACTCCTTCTCTTGACCGTATATTCGCGGCTCTGACCGAGGCACATGCTCAGGGCATTATTCCTTTAAGAGACCTGCTTATCTACTGGCAGTCTCAGATACCCTCACCTACCATCTCTCTGGTGGTGGTAACCTCGTCTGTGGACCCCGTATGGGGTGGCGCCCTAGAGTCGTCAATTAGGCAGGGCGTCTCCGCGACTGTGGTGTTGGTAGACCCAACATCCTTTGGGTCCACGGGTGACCCAGGTCCGCTCCTCAGCCAGTTACAACGAAGGGCAGTGCCCACCTACCTTCTCAGGAAAGGTGAGGACTTAGCCCAGGCTCTTCAGCACCCCCAGCGGCTTTCCAGTACCTCCCAAGTCGAAAAGCCGAATGGAGTGCCTTCAAGAAGTTTCGGTCAGGAGACTCCTACTAGTCGTCGGCCTACCGCATAAGGGCCTTTACGCAGGAGCTTGGCATCACCATCTCGCTCCAGGTGGCCCTGAAGGCG
>JASLXI010000060.1 GCA_030740415.1 Dehalococcoidia bacterium | reverse complement strand
GGCCGTTTCTTCCTCAGCCTTACCCAGTTCCTTTTCCTCCTCTGTGCTCATTGTCATTTACTCCTGACTGATGCTACACCCTAGCGGGGTTATTGGGGAAGATAGCACCCAATTCCATCAGCACCTGCCCCAACTCCTGTACTACGAATTGGTTCAATGCTTCGGCCTGGGACATGGCCTGTATCCTTTCTCTCAAATCGATGATGCGATTCACCAGAGATAAGGCAAACTCAACTCCAGCCAAGTTCATCCCAAGGTTTTCGACCATGTACTTAATCAACTGCACTCGTACCACGTCTTCCGTAGAGTAGAGACGGAGCAAGCCCACGCTTCGAGACGGGGTGACAAGACCAAGACGCTCGTACTTCCTCAGTGTCTGGGGATGCATGTTCAGGATTCGGGCGGCCACGCTGATTACGTAGACCCCACCGAGTACATTCGTAGTGCCTAACTGAGGCGGAGAGGGCGCAACTGGATTTCTGTAAGGGTTTTCCTGTGACCTCTTACGGTGGGTAGCTGTCAGTGTTCCTTCCTCTTCGTTACTCAGTCCTGGGGGTATTAATGAAGAACTTTGGCGTGCCGTCTGCCTCTGATTGAACCGCTGCATTCGTTTGTCCTGTTGCCGAAACTCTATCATCAGCAGTATAGAGTTTGATACGATGCATGTCAAGTATTATGCTATCAGTGGAGGCAGTTAAGAGGATGCACATGAGTATAGAGTTCAGCGGATGTTACGGGGGAGAGTGGGACCGTGTACGAGAAATTGCATCTAAAGAAATGGTGGTTGGGCGAGCAGGTGAATTCGAGGGAGGTGGAGCATGATGTTAGTTAAGGGGTGCCATCGGTGCTGGGTAGATCTGTGCATAAACAAAGACACCTATAGCGAGTACAGGCAATGTGTTCAGTGCAGGTACATAGGGGGCCTGGAGCCGAGTGCCCTCTTGGTGGACACAACCAAGCCCGAGAGGAAGGCCGCTTAGATAACGGTTGGGTATTTTGTAGACCTTGGTTTGAGAGCTTCGTTTAGGCTTCCTGTGCGGAACCCTGCCAGGTCGAGCGTGACGTAGAGATAGCCTAGGGCCTGCATATCTGTGATCAGCCTTGCACTGACCTCCGGCTGCAACAGCAGAGCCATGTCCTTGGGCTCCACTTCAATCCTGGCTATAGTCTCGTGGTGGCGCACTCGAAACTGCCGTAGCCCCGACTTCTTGAGGAAGGCCTCTGCTTGAGCTATGCGCCGCATGACCTCCACTGACACTGGAATTCCAAAGGGAACCCTGGAAGAAAGACATGGCTGCGCAGGTTTATCCCATGTGGAGAGATGCCGTAGTTGGGAGAGTGTGCGGATGTTCTCCTTGGTGAGGTTTGCCTCCACCATGGGGTTACGCACACCGCGCTCCTGGCCTGCCTTGATGCCGGGGCGGTAGTCACTCAGGTCATCCACGTTGGTTCCACTGGCCACCCAAGTAAGTCCTTCTTCGGCGGCGATGGGCTGCAAGCGAGTGTAAAGCTCCACCTTGCAGAAATAACACCTGCGGGGGCCATTGGCTAAATACTGAGGATTCGAAAACTCCTGGGTCTCGATGACGCGATGGCGTAATCCTAATTCCTGGGCCAGGGCCGTGGCCTGTTCAAGCTCCGAAGGTGCCATACTGGGGGATGAGGCTGTCACTGCTAGGCTCTGCTCACCCAGGACATCGTGGGCGGTGGCCGCAAGGAACGTGCTGTCTACTCCTCCGGAATAGGCCACAATTACCGATCCCATCTCCCGCAGAATGTCTTGGAGATGGGCCAATTTCCCTTGTAATTCGTGCTCGATAACGGCCATTCGTGCTTCACCTGAATCCTATGTTTGTTTCCCAGCCTGTGTAAAGTTATCCCGAGGGTTTGCGGGGTTCTTTGACTCTGCTGTGTGCAGTTGCCAGTCATGCCCAACTAACTGTTCTAGAATAACACTTCCGGGGTGGCAATTCTACTTTGTGTAGTATTCAAGGACTTCTTCATTCCCAATTCCAACTGCCCGTACCTCCCTGGTGACTGACAGGTCATCCATCCAGTCTAGAGTCCTATCCAAGAAATTACTGCCAGTGCGGGATTGCCAATAATCTGGCCCAGTATAGATTGAGTCTATCTCGCCTCCCTTATCTATGGTTATGGTGCTCACACAGTAGCCTATTATCTCTCAGTTGTTCAGGTCAGTGGCGATGCTGACACGGACAGCAACTCCTTTAGACTTCTCTGATGGCCCATTCTTCCTCAAGTCAAGGATCATCCTCGCATAATACCGAGAGAAGAACTGAGACTGCATCTTAAGGTGCTCATCCGGTTTGTGTCACAGGGCACCTATCAGATCCAAACCTTGCTTATTTGTTTCTGCCTACACTATTCCTATCTAGCTCATCCTCTCATAGCCTTTGTGCGTAAATCTCTTGACTGTTGTGGTCGTGGCAGTTTAACAGGCAACTATTCAGCAACATCTCTCTTGCCCGCGCTTCGTCTGCGTTGGGAGGAGAATGCGAGGTTCAGTCCCTCGGCAAGTGTCTTTGCTCCCAATATCCTCATGCCTGGAGGCACCTCCAAAGCCTGAAATGTCGACTCCGGGCCCAAGCAGCTATCAAACCCCATATGTTCCAGTTCTGTCAGCCGTCGGGATAGCTGGGATATGTTTCGCAGCTCTCCCCCCAGTCCAATCTCGCCCACGGCGGCCATGCCGTCAAGTAAAGGAGTATTTCGTAAGCTTGAAGCTAGCGCCAGTGCCATGCCAAGGTCAACCGCCGGCTCGATTGCCCTGAACCCCCCGGCCACATTGACGATGATGTCCTGGCCAGACAAGTGTACTCCTGCTCGCTTGACCAGCACGGCAATCACCATGAGAAGACGGCTCATGTCGACACCATTAGCCACTCTCCTCGGTGCGGGTAACGACGATGGTGTGGTAAGGGCCTGAATTTCCACCAGTAACGGCCGGGTCCCCTCCATTACAGGAACCACCACAGACCCAACGGCATCCCTGCCCCTAGACGCCAGGGCTACTTCCGATGGATTCAAGACTTCGACAAGCCCCCTATCTCTCATCTCGAAGACGCCTACCTCATGGGTTGCCCCGAAACGGTTCTTCTCTCCTCTGAGGAGTCGATAAGAGCCGAGGTTACTCCCCTCTAGGTACAATACCACATCTACCATGTGCTCCAGCGTTCGTGGGCCTGCCAAGTTGCCCTCTTTGGTCACATGGCCGGTAACGAAGGTTGGAGTACCACTGCCTTTTGCCCAGCGCAGGAAGGCGAGACCGCATTCCCTGACCTGACCGATAGTCCCTGGGCCGGCAGGTTGATCTGAGAAGGCTACGGACTGAATGGAATCTATGACTGCTACAGTAGGAGATAGGGTATCCAGGCCATGAAGTATGGTGGCCATATCGGTCTGCGCCAGAACGTGGAGTCTTTTCCCGACTATACCTAATCTCTCTGCCCTTAGCTTGATCTGCTGGGAAGACTCCTCTCCTGAGACGTAGAGCACGTGTCCAGAGTTCGCGGCCAGAGCAGCGCTTAGCTGCAGTAGGAGGGTGGATTTGCCGACACCGGGGTCTCCTCCCACGAGCACCAACGACCCACGAACCAGACCACCGCCCAGCACACGGTTTGCCTCGCCCATTCCCAGCGCCAGCCTTGGAAAGTCTTCCAGAGTTACCTCGGATAGCTCCTGGGATGTTTCGGGCAGCGAAGAAGGCCAGGATGGCCTCTCTCCGACGAGGCCTCTTGGAACCTCCGCCAGGGTGTTCCACTCACCGCAGGAGGGACAGCGCCCCTCCCATCGCAGGGCTTCTGCTCCACACTCCTGGCATGAATAAAAGGTACGGGCCTGTTCTCTGGTCATTTCAATCCTGCGTATTGTCAGGCAATCTTAACAGACGTGGTGGGTCGATATAAATACCCAGATACCATTGTCCGTTGGAACAGGATTTACAGCCGATGGGATGGACCTGATATGGCTGAGAGCAGATACTTGCGGGCAAAACGAATGGGCCAGATTTCGGGCGTCGCCCATAAATCCAGCCCATTCACTCTTACGACGTGCCATACGGCTCGGGATGTGCTTCCTAGTTAGACGGGAGGGCTGCTACTTCCTTGGTGTGAACAACGAATTTGTCGTCTGCTAAATCCACCAGCATGAAGTCTCCAGCCTGCATGCGGCCTCCCAGCAATTCCTCAGATAGCATGTCTTCTATGTCATCCTGAATGACACGGCGAAGAGGTCTGGCGCCGAAGTTTGGATCGTAACCCTTGTCCGCTATCCGCTCCTTAGCCGCTTGCGTGACTTCCAACTCGATGTTCTTCTCTTTGAGCTGTTCCCGCACCTTATTCAGCATCAAGTCCACTATCTCAATGATGTGCTCTTTGGTCAGAGGGTGGAACACTAAGCTAGCGTCGATGCGGTTGAGGAACTCAGGTCGGAAGAACCGCTTGACCTCATCCATGACCTTGTCCCTCATGCGGTTGTATTGCTGATCTGATGTCGATGCCTCATCGGTCTTCATAGCAAAGCCCAGGGAGGTATCTCGCTTTATCAGATCAGAGCCTATGTTGCTGGTCATGACTATGATGGAGTTCCGGAAGTCTACCTTGCGTCCCTTGGCGTCAGTCAGGTGACCATCGTCGAAGATCTGAAGAAGGATATTGAACACCTCAGGATGGGCCTTTTCTATCTCGTCGAAGAGAATTGCACAGTAGGACTTGCGACGAACCGCTTCCGTAAGCTGTCCTCCCTCATCATAGCCGACGTAGCCCGGAGGGGCGCCCACCAGGCGGGCCACTGTGTGTCTCTCCATGAATTCCGACATGTCCAACCGGATCATGGCATCTTCACTGCCGAACATGAACTCCGAAAGTGCCCTTACCAGTTCGGTCTTGCCCACTCCAGTTGGGCCAAGGAAGATGAAGCTGCCAATTGGCCTGCGTGGGTCCTTAATACCGGCTCTGGCTCGGCGGACCGCCTTTGAGACCACGTTGATAGCCTCGTCCTGCCCTATGATTCTATCGTGTAGTGCACCTTCCATGTGCAAGAGGCGTTCCATGTCCTCCATGCCCAGGCGAGTGACGGGTATGCCCGTCCACATGCTCACTACCTCTGCTATATCCTCTTCGGTTACAAGGATCTCACGGTCGCCACTTTCGGACTCCCAGTCCTCTTGCGTGTTCTCTAGTTTGCCTGCGAGTTTTAGCTCACGGTCCCGTAGCTCGGCGGCGTACTCGTACTGCTGTCCGGCTATGGCTTCGTCCTTTTCGCGCCTGACATTTTCCAGGACCTTCGTGGACTCTTTAACTGAGAGAGGAGTTGAACTAGCGCTAATCCGGACCTTCGATGCCGCTTCATCCACCAGGTCTATGGCTTTGTCCGGCATGAAGCGGTCGGCAATGAAGCGGGACGCCAGGGTAGCTGCCGTGTGCAGGGCCTCGTCGGTGATGGTCAGGTGGTGATGCTCCTCGTAGCGGCTCTTTATGCCCTTCAAGATGGAGATGGTGTCCTCTGTTGAGGGCTCTTCCACTTGCACGGGCTGGAACCTACGCTCAAGCGCTGGGTCCCTCTCCACATACTTCCGGTAGTCGTCCAGGGTGGTGGCGCCGATGCACTGAATTTCGCCCCTAGAGAGAGCTGGCTTCAGGATGTTGGCGGCATCTACAGCGCCTTCTGCTGCTCCCGCTCCCACCATAGTGTGCATTTCATCTATGAAGAGAACGCAAGTACCAGACCCCCGAATCTCCTCCAGGATTTTCTTTAGACGCTCCTCAAATTCACCACGATACTTGGTGCCGGCCACCAGAGCCCCCATATCCAGGGTGACCAGACGCTTACCTTGAAGAGTCTCTGGTACATCCCCACTGATTATGCGTTGCGCCAGGGCTTCCACAATGGCTGTCTTGCCAACTCCCGGCTCGCCTATCAGGACTGGGTTGTTCTTGGTGCGGCGGCTCAGTATCTGTACTACCCGCTGAAGCTCCTTATCCCTTCCAATGACGGGGTCCAGTTTGCTGGAGCGAGCGGCGCTGGTTAGGTCAATGCCTAGCTGATCCAGGGTAGGGGTGCGGGTGGTCGATTTGGCACCTGTGTGTCCTGTGCTGACGCTCTGACTAAGGATCCGGCTGGTCTCGGCTCGGACCTTGTCCAGGGATACACCTAGGCTCTCCAGGACGCCCGCGGCGACTCCCTCTCCCTCTCTCATGAGGCCGATGAGGATATGTTCCGTGCCGATATAGTGGTGGTTCAGCCGACGCGCTT
>JASLXI010000005.1:8744-15598 GCA_030740415.1 Dehalococcoidia bacterium | reverse complement strand
TGATATTTGACACAAGTTGTGTTCTGGTAGTATACCACCATCGGAGAAGAGCGGACGATGCTATGGGCTTCGAGCTACTGGAAGAGAGCTGGAAAGCGTTGTACACTGTCACAATGTTGCGTGGAATAGCGGAGGTACTATGGCGCAGGAGACCAAATTCATGTTGCCCGACCCCAGCTATGAGGCCTATACATGGATTCTGCAGGACGAGCACAGTCCGGCCTCTCATCCGCCCCTTATCGCAAGTGCAACTCCGGTTGCTTGGACAGGTTCGAGTCCGGACGGCCTCCCAACGACCCTAAACATAAACGGATATAACTATGCCCGCGAAGTTGTAAGCCCGGCTGGCGGAGCAAACCTCTCTGGGACTACAGAACCACCGAAGCAGGTGGAAGACCTGACGCGGTGGCGACTTGAATGGCTACCGCAGGTCGATGAGTTGATCGTTATGCTGGAGAGCTTCGATGCGGCGACGGTACCCGCTGGCAAATGGGCCGAGGTCCTGGATGGCCAGGATCAGGAGTACAGGCGTGTCTTTGGTGGAATCCACCGTACAGCCGTAGGGACAGCCAGAATGGCAGCGACCCGCTTTACGGAGGAATACGTAAAGCGCTTTGATGAGGACCGCCGAGGCGACGCTATGTCCCTGCTATTGGGACTACCCAATCGATCGTTAGATCGTGCCAATGCTTTGTGGGACTTAAGCCGTACCCTCCGTGCTGACAAGTCGCTTCTGGATACCCTTCAAGGTGGAGAGCCTAGGCTTGACATGTCTGCTGCCAAAAGGTTCGACGAAGACCTTAAGGCCATGCTGCGTGACTTCGGGGCAACAACAAACAATGGCCTGCAGGACATGCCCACGTGGCGTGAAGGGTCTACGGTCCCGCTCTCGATGTTGGGCGCCTTTGCATGGCCGGAGGATTCCACGAGCCCACGAGAAGCGACTCTAAGGCAGAAGAATCGACGCCTGGAACTGGAGGAGGAGGTTCGAAATGCCTCAGGCAATGACGAGGATGAGAACTCCCTTGTGCGTCTAATGGAGATGGCGCAACATCTCATCCCAAACCTTGAGGACCACAACCTGCTGTGTGATCAGCGGTGCGTGGCTGCCTCCCGGGTTCGCTGGCTGACCGTGGGCACTCATTTGCAAAACCAGGGCATTTTGAGTGTTGCCGATGAGATCTTCTTCTACCGCAGGCCTGAGCTAGTCCAGGTGCTGGAAGGGGGGGCAGGTCTGTCAAAGGAGGAAGTGGACCTGCGCCGTGCTCGACAGAGGCAGCTTCGAGCGATGTTGCCCCCGCTTTACCTTGGCCTTCCCCCGGAGACGCTGACGTCGATTGATGATGTCCCCGTAGAGGGCACCGTTCAGCGGCTGGTGAGGGGTGTGGCTGCTTCGCCGGGGAGTCATCGGGGTAGGGCAAGGGTCGTCAAGTCTATGGATGAGGCCGATTCCCTTCAAGACGGCGATGTACTTGTGGTACGGAGCTTGACCCCTGCATGGACTCCCTACTTTGGCGTTGTCGGAGCCCTTGTCACCAACTCTGGGGGTGTGATGTCTCACGGAGCCGTCGTAGCTAGGGAGTTCGGGATCGCTGCCGTGGTCGGGACTCGCGATGGTACTAACTTCATCATGGATGGGGCCGTCGTTACGGTGGACGGCACGGCCGGGGTGGTAGTGTGTTAGCAATCAGCGATAATGGGGCACTTTTTGGTTGAAGAGATCAAGACAGTGGGGTTCCCAATTTAGTGGTTTCTCGGACTACCTGATTATATTGCCTTCTGTACCTCCTTTCTGCGGGTCAAAATAGCCTCTCGGTGCCCGTTACTTTCTTACCTCGACTGTTATACTCCGTGGGTACTTGCCAGTCTCATCCTGCACCGTACTCTACCCGCCCCTCAACCTGTTCGATCACTCAGACCCTAAATGTGTCCCATTCTTGCTGATGTTTTACACGTGGTGACACACGATGCGTCTCCCGTTACAATAAGGTGGCGTGATGACATGCTGGTCAATCGCTGGTGAATCAACGAGCCAGGTGTCGTCGTTCAAGACCCGATAGGCACCACATCCTTCGATCACTTTATGTAAGTAACAAAGGAGCACATCATGGGCAAACTCGATGGGAGAGTCGTTATTGTGACTGGTGCCAGCCGAGGCATCGGTGAGTCAATCGCCAAGCTGTTTGCAGAGGAAGGTGGAAAGATAGTCTGTGCGGCCCGCACGCTGAGAGAGGGGGACCATCAGCTTGCCGGCTCCCTAGAGACCACGGTAGATGCCATACGCACCTCCGGCGGCGAGGCCACCTCGGTGGCGGCAAACATATCGGTCCCCGAGGAGTGCGAAACCCTTGTACAAGCAGCCCGCGACACTTACGGCCCAGTGGATGTTCTGGTGAACAATGCCGCCCTCATGTATGCCGTGCCCACAAAGGACTATGCCCTGAACAGGTGGATGCGCACCTGGGCTGTGAACGTTCACGGGCCATTCATCCTCAGCCAGCTCGTGCTGAAGGACATGATCGATCGCGGCAGCGGCAGCATAGTCAGCATCTCATCGGGAGCAGCCACTGGTCCGGGACGAGGCCCCTATCCCGGCGCCACTGGTGGCAGTTCAGCTTATGGCATGCAAAAAGCAGCTATAGAGCGGTTCACCCAGGGACTTGCCCAGGAGGTATACCAGTACGGCGTCTCCGTTACCGCCTTCTCCCCATCTCAGTTCGTGCCAACGGTTGGCTCCATGTTTGCTCAGCAAAGGCGCGAGGTCGACCCTGCGACCACAGAGGCCCCAGAAACGATGGCCAAGGCCGCTCTGCTTCTGGCCACCGAACCGTTGGACAAGGTAACCGGCAGGGTGACGTATAGCCAGCAGATCCTCAAGGAGTTCGGCTTGATGCCCGATGCCAAGGGTACGGGGGTGGACCCGGAGCGTATAGGAAGCGGGTACAGCAGAATCTAGGTCTTTGGCATTTCTGCCAAAATATCTCCGCTCTTCCCTGCAACTACGGGGGTAGTTGCAGGGTGCTGGGTAATCTGACCCTCACTCGGTCAGCATGTTGCGCCAGATGCCTCCCGAACTGATAACTTCCTCGTGGCATCTAAATCAATGAAAAGCGCTACATGATCAGATCCACTACCGCTACCTAAGTACCCATATGATCTAGGAGAATGAACTGGTCGACAAGGCGTAGGTCAACCGCCGCAGGGCGTCCACCACGGTGACAACACACTGCTCACTCGATGTCTTTTCATCTATCGTGGCGATACAGGGAAGCACCGAAATGGCGTCGACCTTTACTGCTGGCATTTGTACCCCTGGTGAACGCTAAGTTTTAATCTGGGTCCCACCCTGACCTGAGCGAGTACTCTGCGAACGTGCGAGGCGGTCTGGGAGCTCGGGCTCACGTGCCAAAAGGAAGAAGAGGGACCCTACCCCCGTAATCCCCGCAATGACTATGAAAGCAACGCGATAGCCATCGAAGATATCGGCCATAAGGCCGGCGAAGAGAGGACCAACGGTCATTCCCACCATCACTATTAGGGAGGAGAATCCCATGATGGTGGCAAAAGAGGTGCGACCGAAATAGTCGGCACGTATGGTGGTCATCATAGGCCCCCGCACTCCCCATGCGGTGCCATGCAGCACGGCAAAGACATAGACTGGTATGAGGGTAGTGGCATAAGCAAGGATCAATAGGGCGACGGCGTGGACCAACATCGCGATGGCCGCCAAGGTCCGTTTGTTGAACTTATCGCCCAGAAATCCACCACCTAGCTGTCCCATAATATTGAATATTGTCATGACTGCCACGGCGCTGGCTGCCGTCGTGATGGAGAGTCCGACACTATCGACAATATGGGGTATCAGGTGCAGAGAGACGGCGCCCACGGTAAACAGCGCCATGGAGTGTCCCACGCCGAGGAGCCAGAACGCGTGGGTTCGCATCGCCTCTCTCGCCGTGAAGCCGGTTATGCCATCACCACCCGACCCAGCACTGGACTCCTGAGATTTCTGGAAAGAGTCCTCTTCCGAAGGAGCGATAGATGTGCTTGTCCTTTCTTCTGAGGAAGGGCTTGCGCCGTCTGGCAGATAACCGTACTCCTCGGGTCTTTGGCGCATGAGCTGGGCTATGGGCATCCCGACGATGATTATCAGGACTCCTGAGAGAAAGGCGGTAGGCCGCCAGCCGAGCGAGGTGAGCGACCACGCTATCCCAGGTACCAACAGTCCACCTATGCCGAAACCACTCATGGCAATACCCATCGCCAGGCCGCGTCGCCTCTCGAACCAGTTGACCACAGTCGTTGCCACCGTAAGAAACCCGGCGACACTGGAACCCACGGCCATAATGGTAAAGGTGACGTAGTAGTCTAGGACGGTGTCGATCTGGCTGAAAAGCATGAACCCGACACCGAACATCACCATTCCAACCCGCACCATCATCCTGGGGCCAAATTTGTCGATGAGCCAGCCTTGAAGGGGTCCTAGAAGGCCGCTTTCAGTGCGTGATAGGGCAAAGGCACCCGAGAGTACCACGCGGCTCCAACCAAACTGGGTCTGCAGCAGGGGAAAGTAAGCGGTGAAGCTATGGATCATCAGCGAGCCCACAATCATCTGGAGAGAGAAGCCGCCGCTGACTATCCACCATCCGTAGAAGACCTGGCCGGTTCGGCGCTTTATCTGCTCTACGACTAGTGGGGTGCGGGTCATTTAGGGGTCACATTCATGATACAGAACATCCTAACATAATTAGGTGCAGAGGTTGTAGGCTGAAGGGCAATTGGGGCTAACCAGTCCGATAACTACCATACCCAATGATGCCCTGCCTGGCGCGCCCTTATTTGCAGCAGAACTTTACCTGTATCGGGGACGTTTCAGTGACATGAAGAGCGCGGCAGAAATGATCAGCAGTACCGCGAAGGTAACAAATGCAATCTGGTAGCTACCTGAGACATCGAACACATAGGCCGCAAATACAGGTCCCAACATTGAACCAGCCATTTGTACAGTCCCAGACAGGCCCAGTATGCTGCCGTACGCCCTTCTTCCGAAGTAATCGCCCTTGATGGCGGGCATGGTTGCCGCAGAGCAGCCATATGAAGGGGCATACAGGGCAACAAAAAGGATGATTTGCCATAAGCTCTGGGCATAGGCGATGATGAGGCAGGAAACGGCAAGTGAAAGAACGCTGCCAACCGCCACAGGCTTGGTTCCAAAGGCATCGTTCAGGAAGCCCCCTCCCAGTCTTCCGACAATACTGACCATCCCCATGGATCCCAGCACGGCGGCGGCCGTAGCCTTAGAATATCCCAGGTCTTCTACCAGTGGTATTGCATGTAACGTGGCTGCGCCTGTGACCATGAGACGGATGGCAAATCCAAAGGACAGAGTCCAGAAGGGCCTGGAGCGCAGCGCCTCGACCACCGTCATTCCTATGTCCTGCTCATTCTGTGCTCCAGAGACTGCAGATGCTTTTGCTGTTGGACCCTCGGACCCACTTGCGACCTCCGGCGCCGGGCTAGACCTCTCTAGTGGAGTATCTCCGTCAGGGAGCAGGCCGTAATACTCTGGCCTGTGTCTCATGACAAAGGCAGTTGGTACTCCTACAATGAATATCCCAATGCCACTAGCAGCGAAGGCCGAACGCCACCCGAACTCACCTATGAACCAAGAGACAACGATAACTCCCGCTGCTCCGACTGCCACCGCAGCCCTTAGCAGGCCGAACGCGGTACCTCGTCTTCTGATGAACCAGTTAGCCACAGTGGTATCAATGGCAATCATTGAGCTTAAACTGCGACCCACAGTCACCATTAGGATGAATACCACATAGAATTCCAGCAGGGAATTGATCATGGAAAGCCATATCATGCCCAGAGACGAAATGACGACGCCAAGCAGTATAATAATGCGCGGGCCGAACCTATCTACAAGGAACCCCTCGATACCACCGAGAAACCCAGCCTCTAGTCTGGAAAGAGATATGGCCCCTGCGAGCGCGGTTCTCGACCATCCGAAATGGTCTATAAGCCGTGGGTAGAACACGCTAAAGCCATAGCCCCCGGTCATGCTCGTGAAGGTCAACGCCATGAAAGCCGCCAGCACAATCCACCAGCCGTAGAAAATCTTGGGCTTTCGTTGCTGCAACATGACCTCCAATTAGCGTGATTCTGGCGAATCAGACTCTTCGGGCAATGCTAACCTAGGTTGAGGATCGTTCGGTTCTCCGAGGATACGTTCAGTGGCCATCATTCTCCCGACAAGGTTCAGGGAGACTGCGCGATTGTACTTCATCAAGGGTTCCCAGTCGAGCCGAATTACGCAGGGGTCGCAAAGTTGCGCTAGGCTAATCACTGGACAATAGGCGTCTCAGAAGTCGATAATCTGGTAGGAGGTACACCATCGTGAAAACAATTGCAGCGGTCCAAACTGCCACCGGAGAGCAGCTTAGAGTAGGCGAAATGGTATTGCCTGACCCAAGGGCAGACCAGGTAATAGTCAAACTGTATTCCAGTGGAGTCTGCCATTCTCAGCTTCACCAGATGGAGAACTCCAACCTCGCACGCCCCCTGGTCTTGGGGCACGAAGGGACCGGGATTGTAACTCATGTGGGCCAAAGCGTGACCCACGTCAAAGAAGGAGATCACGCTATCGTTACTTGGGTTCCCCGCAACCCGGTCACAGGGGGTCTTTCCATCCCGCCTTCCGGTGCCACGTACCTGGAGGAACCAGTCCACGGCAACGTTTATACCTGGGGCGAGGATGTATTGGTCAACGGTGAACTCGTGGTTCCTATTGCCAAAGAGCACCCAACCGACATCAGCTGTATCGTGGGGTGTGCGGTTCTGACTGGGGC
>JASLXI010000005.1:0-8734 GCA_030740415.1 Dehalococcoidia bacterium | reverse complement strand
CTGTGCTGCATACGGCGAAGGTGCGGCCAGGAAATTCTGTAGCAGTGTTCGGTGTCGGCGGTGTGGGCCTCTGTGCAATACGCATGGCTGCTATACTCGAGGCAGATCCTATCATCGCCGTTGACCTCAAGGACGACAAGCTGGAGCTAGCCAAGGAATTCGGCGCAACTCATGGTATCAACGCCTCTCAGGTCGATCCAGTGGAGGCCATCCGGGAAAACACAAGCGGCGGCGTGGACTACGCCTTCGATGCTATTGGACTGCGTGTCACTAACGAGCAGATCCTTCCGGCGACTAGAGCCGGTGGTCTCGGTGCCGACAACCACGGAGGTATGGCCGTGTTGATCGGACTGCCTGGTGGAGACATCACCATCAACTCCAGGTTATTCGTGGGAGGCCAGCGCCAATACAGGGGCAGTCTAGGTGCAACCTACCCGGACAAGGATTTTCCAATGTTCCTGAAGTGGTACCAGGAAGGGAAGTTTCCACTGGACAAACTGGTAACGAGGCGCTACAAGCTGGAGAACATCAACGAAGCCTGCGACGCTCTCAGGTCGGGGGATATTCTCGGCAGGGCAATCATAGATTATGTATGAGGTGAAAGATAGTCCCAGAAGTCGAAGAGTTCGCAGACCGATCTCTACGACGATTCGCTGAAGGATATGTTATCTTATTCAAGATCGGCAGTCGCGTGTGCTGGTGCGCCTATCGGGACGCCTGCAGGTTATGAATCCTACTGGGAGGTTGTCTATGAAGCTTCTGGTAATCTCGGGCGGAAGGCATCCATACGAGGAGTCTACGCCTGTTCTGCAGCAGTTCCTGAAGGATGCCGGACACGAAGTAACAGTAACTTGGGAATCCGACGTTCTGAGTGATGCGAGAGAGATGGATCAGTATGATGTCCTGGTGTTCAATACTCTAAGAAGGAACGAGAATGCGCTCAGTCAGGACGAACAAACTGGTATGAAGGAGTTCATTCGGAGCGGCAAGGGCTTCGTCTGTATCCACATCTCTGGTTGTATACCTGACACCTGGCCGGAGTACCGCGAGATTACGGGTGGTGGCTGGGTTATGGGAACAAGCTTTCATCCACCATACGGTCAGTTTCGTGTAAACGTCCATGCCTCGGACCATCCGGGAATCGCCGGCGTATCGGACTTCGTAACAAGCGACGAGCTTTACATGGGCATCGAGTACAGTGCCGACAATCAAGTTTTCATGTCCGCCGACTCCGAAGGAGGAACATTCACATGGGGAGGTAAACCTACATCCATGCCAGGGGGTACGTTTCCATTGGGCTGGACCCGTAACTATGGAGATGGTAAGGTATTCGTCACACTGCTGGGGCACAACGGCCTGAGCTTCCAAACACCTGAGTTCCAGAAGATAGTGCTGAACGGGGTCAGCTGGGCAAATAGCTAGCTGTCGAGGATTAGTCTCCAAATCTCGACGAGGTCGCAATTCATGTTATCGGCAAGATTCAGTCAAGCTTGGTTCCTGTTCGCCTTCCCCACTGGGATGTTCGTGGGGATTAACGTGGGACTGATGCAGGGGTTGTTGTCCTGGTTGGCTGTCGCGGCTCTTCCACACCTCGTCTACTTCTTCTACAAGCGTATGGGGGGCGGTCCTACTCCCCCTTGAGCGTACCAGATCGGCACATCGTCTGTACACCTTTAGGCACTTTCATGTGGTTTAGACCACGTTTTTGGGCATACCAGAAGAAAGGCAGACCTATGTTAGGTTTGAGGGTTTGCTGTATGTTGTGCTCCCAGTTATATAGTCAGGTCCACCCCTACCCTGTGGCATTCCCCTGACAGGTCATAATGGGGGCAGCAGGCTAGGAGCCCCATGTGGATTAGGTGCAACGAGGGGTATAGCGATTAATCTCAAGCTCACAATACATTCCATGTCCTGGCGGCTCCACCACGCTCGCTGGCTTGCGCCTATTCAACCTCCACGGCGGTTCCGTACGCCAAAAGTTCGGCCGCCCCACTCATCACCATGGAGGTGACAAACCTAGTGCCCACAATCGCATTGGCTCCCATGCGCTCCGCTTCCGCGACCATTCGCTGAATCGACTGTTCCCGAGATTCGGCCATCAACCGAGTGTATTCCGTAACCTCGCCACCGACAATACTCCTAAAGCTGGCCATGATGTCCTTTCCTACATGGCGAGCCCTGATGGTACTGCCGCGTACTAGACCAAGGGTTCTAACTATTCGTTTATCGCCTAGCTCGTCTGAGGTCGCGATTATCATTTCTCCACCTCCTTGAAATCTTCGGTTTTCGTTGCACGATAGCGGTCGATTATCGCCGACGCTAGCAATACTAGTAACCCGATTAGAATCATGGGCACTGCTACTTTAAATGCAATGGGTACGTCAGCATCGAAAAAGTTGGTCGCGAAGTAGTATACGGCCAAGCCAGTTATCACCAGAAACCCTACTGTCAACAGAACAAATCCCAGAAGATTCATCTTTCCACCTCGCTCAAGGGATTTCCTTTATCGTCGGGACTTCTAGCAGTTAGGAGTCGTGATTTGTCCGACGGGGAAGCTATCGTTGTGGGTAGGTCGCCACGAAGGCAAGTTCGAGCCGAATCAAATCCTCGACGCTGAGGAGGAACATCCCGGTGGGCTTGCTCATTTCAAAGTCATCGAAGGTGAAGCTAGTTTCGGCCAGGCCCCGTATCCGATCCGAGATGAAGGTCGCGCCCACACTCCACGTGACTTCCTTGGTCACATCCCGAATGGTTAGATCTCCAACGAGCTCAAACAGTCCCTCGCCGGAGCCTAGCAACGGCCACGTTAAACCGGGAGTTTTCTTGATGACAAAATCAATCGTAGGAAACTGGTTCGTCTGCAGGATATCCTTCCGGACACGGTTGTCCCTACGGTCTTCGTCGCTCTTGAGGGCGCTGGCGTCAATGGCGATCTTGGAGTCTTTCGGAATGACCTTGCCCTCAACATCGAATGTGACCACCCCTGTCACGGCATTCGTCACACCGACGGCGTCGTTAGGCAAGTTCAGCCTTGCGAGTTGCTCCTTCACTCGATACCGTGCCTCAGTTTCAGGACTGAAGGAGATGACAAGGCGATTTCCTTCGCTGCTCGCCGCAACAGGCGTCACAGGCGGCTGGACATGGGGTGTAGCTAGAGATCTTGGCGTAGATGCTACTGGCGTATATATTACTGTGGGCAACGGAGTCGGCGTTGGCGTGCTTGTAGGTGTAGCGTTAGGCGTAGGTTCAACTTCCACCTTAGCCAGATCTTTCACCTCGAATGTTGGAGTATTAGCGATCTGGATACCCCCACCACAGCTTGCCAGTAATAACATAAGCACTGTGAGGAGAAGAAGTAATAATGTGCTTTTAATATTAATCAACCTATGCCTTCCCATGTACCTAATCCCCCCAATGGAGCTCTAATTGACTGTTCTCTAAGATCTTCTTCTCAACAATCAAGAGATTATGTTACCACTTTAACGATAAAAAGTTTTTCCACCACCCTTAAATTCCCAGGGCTCCTCTCCACACTTATTAGTGTCTATTGCTTCAATTGTTAATCGTTTACCGTTTCCAGATAATTCAACCAGGATGATTTTGTTAATATCATTAGGAATACCATCGTCATCATCCTCAACCTTCAGTTCTGTGCAATAGGTTTGACTTGATTCGATCTGGTCCCATTTTCGATTTATCAATGAATTGCCTTCACGTAAAACCTTATGACCTGGAGTTCGCAAGAAACGGTGCTGAGCTTGAGCCCGTGCCGGTCATGAAGGAGTGGGGACTGTTCACCGAGCCATGGGTCTTCATGATATACAGGGGAGGGAATGTCGTTACCAAGTTTGAAGGGATAGTAAGCCCAGCGGAATTGGATGGAGCCCTAGCTCTCTTGCTATACTCGGAGAACCCAGTTCAAATCTCTGAGAGTTGAGGCTAAACACTCTCTTCGGCCTTGGTTAAGGGTTGAGCCATGGAATTAATACTAGGCTTTCCTGTGTAGAGCAGAACATACCCCGTTCGTTCGGTAGCATGTATCCCTGATCTATTTGACAGGAACAAGACGAATTCGGCGCATGGTGGAGGGGTGGCAAAGACTACATCGACCAATGGATTGGGACACCTAAACAATCCACCGAGTTCCATGACTGAAATATTGTGCATGAGATACTTGCCAGGCATCTGGGTTCTTCTACAGTTAGCAGTTGCAACTGTCACTACCACCTATGGCACAATAGCCTAATAACCCACAATAGAATCCTCGCAACTGAATGGACCACACCCTACACAACTGCCCATGCCATGTGGCATACTCCTGACGGGTTTTATAACGGGGAAGTGTTCCACAGGGCTTTGAAAGCAAGAGGGCGGTTAGAGATTAGAATCCTCTATTGCCCACCATGTATTGACCACAACAGGACTAGATGTAAGGAGAGACTAAAACATGGCTTCCCAAGATGCCCGTAGCATGGTAGACAGGATGATAGGAGCCTCTCGACTTGACATACACATATTTGAAGAAGTGGAGGCAGACACATCGGCCACAAGGCAGGCTTTGTTGGTGGTGCTCCTTGTAGCCTTGGCTACCGGCATAGCATCCATGGGTACCTTCGGACTCCTCGGGCTAATCATAGGCGCTGTAGTTGCCGTTGCTGGGTGGGCGATTTGGGCTTGGATAGTGTATTTCATCGGTACGAAGATACTTCCAGAACAGGAAACTCATGCAGACTGGGGGCAGCTGGCACGTAGTCTGGGCTTTGCTCAATCCCCAGGTGTATTGAGGGTGTTCGGGGTCGTACCTGGTGTAGTTGATATTCTCTTCTTGATCGTGTCTATCTGGATGCTAGTATCAATGGTCATAGCCGTGCGCCAGGCATTGGACTACACATCAACGTTGCGGGCGATTGGCGTAGTGCTGTTAGGCTTCATCCCCTATGTAATACTCGCATCCATCGCCCTTACCATTTTGGGGCCTACAGTATGAATGAGGGACCAGGCAGAGGTTAGACCAGTAGCGTCCGTGGTGTATTAACACAGGAAAATGGCAACACCAAAAGATAGTAGCGCAAAAAGCCAGGAAAAAGAGGAGGTCCTCCGCATAGAGGACCTCCATACTTACTTTTACTCCAGAGAGGGTGTTGTGAAGGCGGCCAACGGTGTCAATCTCTCTGTAAAGGCGGCCAGCATTCTGGGGATTGTGGGCGAGAGTGGTTCCGGAAAATCGGTAACTGCACTCTCGTTGCTGCGTCTGATACCGTACCCGGGGGAAATTGTTCAGGGTGCCGTGTATTTCGATGACAAGAACCTCCTGGAAATAGACACGGAGGAGATGCTCAAGATACGGGGCGGTTCCATATCCATGATATTTCAGGACCCGAAAGGTTCCCTCAACCCTATTGAGACCATAGGTAAGCAGATATCTGAGATACTCCTGGCCCATAGCCCTATGTCTATAATGGAGGCCACGAAACGAACGATGGAGTTGCTTAGGGAGTTGAGCCTACCGGAGAATGTTTTCAGACAATATCCATTCCAGCTTAGCGGCGGTCAAGCGCAGCGGGCGATGATTGCCATGGCCACGGCCTGGCGGCCCAAGATTCTCATCGCCGATGAGCCTACCTCTAACTTGGACATGACCACTCAGGCAGACGTGCTGATCAGGCTTCAGCGAATACGGGCAGAGCATCACACAGCCGTAATTCTCATCACCCACAACATGGGGGTAATCGCTCAGATGGCTGAGGAGATTGCAGTTATATACGGGGGGGCCGTAGTGGAGTACGGGGAAACCGAGGCCCTGTTTGAACGGCCACATCACCCTTATACCTGGGGTCTACTCCAGTCCATCACCCGGCTGGACAAGCCGGATCAAGCTCTCCACCCTATCCCTGGCTTTCCGGTGGACCCCATCGACCTTCCAGACCAGTGCCCTTACATGCCTCGATGTCCCAAGGCCTCCAACGAATGCCGTCTCAGCGTTAGACCCTCCTTGAGGGAGATCGAGCAGGGACATTACGTGGCCTGCTATAACGTCATCGAGCAAGCCTAGGAGTTAGTCGTGGTTGGAATCAGACAAGACCACCATTGCCCCCGAGTGATGTACGCACGGTTCTGACGAGTTACAGCTTGATTATCCTGAGGCTTTAGCCTATGATTTCAGTGGTCTACAAATCTTGGAGGAGGTGTGAATTGCCCAAACAATCGCCGGTACCCGATGAGCTAGACAAGCCTTTCTGGGACGCCTGTAACGAAGGGAAGCTGGTAATCCAGAACTGCAAGATCTGCGACAGGCTTCAGCACCCGCCGGCACAGGCATGCAAGCAATGCAGCTCGGGGGACAACCTTGAATGGCGAGAGGTGAGTGGCCGAGGCAAAGTTTACGGCTATGGTGTGATGTATGATTGTCCTGTCGTAACCCTTGCAGAGGACCAACCCTTCAACATCGCGGTAATTCAATTGGAAGAAGACCCTGGCATTAACATGCTCTCCCATCTTCCGGGTACTCCGGTTGACCAGGTTCCTGTAGGTGCCAATGTACAGGTGGAGTTCGAGACTACCCAGGCTACTGGTCAAAAGGTTCCCGAGTGGCGGGTGGTAGCCTAGCAGCACCATCGTTGCAGATACGATCGAAGTACAAAAAAGAGGTGGCAGTTGTCAACTGAAATCGCACCAGCGTCGATGTATAGAACTACAGAGGGGTTGGGAGCTTGGGAGCACAAGGGGAAAGTGGCAGTCGTCGGCATAGGGGTCTCTCCCACTGCCCGGCGCTGGGATGAGACTACCGATACAAGCTTGGGTGCCTGGAGTATCCTCGCTCTCCAGAGGGCCATGGAGGACGCAGGTATATCGCCGGATCAGGTCGATGGGCTGGTTATGGCTCCGGACACGTCTACCGGGTCTCCCTGGCCGGCGAACAAGCCTGTTCCAGAAGATTTCCTCAAGACCTACCAGTCCACTGATAACCCACTTGACGGAATTGCCAGGCTGAGTTCGGAGTGGCTTCTCAAGAACATGCCGGAGCTCTCGAACGTCAATTTCACCATGTATGGTCCTGGATGTATGTCCAACTCTCTAGTAGTGGCCGCCCAGGCCGTGGGCGAAGGCCTTACTGAGGCTTGCCTGGTTCTGAAGGGCTGGCACAACTTCGGAGGTCGTTATTACGTGGGCCAAGGAGCTGCTGCGGGGGACACCGTATCTGGTCAAGGCAAATGGAGTGGCCTGTGGGGCACTGTAGCATGCTACAACACAGCCATGATATTCGAAGCCTACTGCCGCAAGTACGGCAAGAACCACGATATGATGGCTCCATTTGTGGTAAATGAGAAAAGAAATGGGTTGCTGTATCCAGAGGGATTCTGGGCGCAGCACAGGCCAGAGCCTTTGACGGTTGAGGATTACCTGGCAGCACGGTGGATAGCGAAGCCGGCAAATCTCTTTGATAACGACCTGCCGATCATGGTTTCCGGGGCCTTCCTCATCACAACCCCTGAGCGTGCCAAGGACCTGAGGCAGAAGCCTGTCTACATTCTCAACCATACGAGGACTCTGCCTGCGACCCGGGGGGTGGTTCCCACCCTGGAGGAATGGCAGGACGCCAGCGACAGCACGGGTCGGAAGCTGTACGAAGGCGCTGGGATTGGTCCCAGCGATCTATCCTTTGAAAACATGTACGATGGCTTCACTCTCTTCCACCAGTTCCACCTGGAGGGTCTCAGGTTTGCCGGCGTGCAAAGGGGAGAGGCGCTAGATTTCTACCAGACCGACATCAGCATTGAAGGGCCGAATCCTGCCTCCCCCAGTGGTGGCAATGCAGGTAGCGGGCGTACCCGTTTCTGGCTACACATGGACAGCGTTCTGCAGTTACAAGGTAGGGCGGGCGCACGACAGATAAAGAAGAAGGCTGAGACTGGTGTCTCCGGTGCTTTCTTTCCAGATTTCAATTATTCCCTGGTCTGGAGCGCCACTCCCGACTAGTATCCCGGCTTGAGCAAGCAGATTGAGCTTAGTATGGTCTGTTCACCTCCGAGGTGAACAGACCATACTGCGGTTAAGCGGCCCTACACTCCCAGCCGTTCGCCAACCTCCAACCCCACTGCTCCAGCGAACTCCGATGCCGATACTGGGCGTTCTCCTTCTCGCCGTATTCGCCGTACCAGCAGCGTTCCGCCGTTGAGCATCACTTGGATGCCTGATGCGTCAATCGACAGCACCTCGCCGAACATGCCAGGGCCGACGCGTGGCCCTAGCTCCACGTCGCTCAACCGTATCGACTCTTGATGGAAGGTAGTGGATGACCCGGGTTGGGGGTCGCAGCCGCGGATGTGGTTGAATACCTGCTCAGCTGGACGGAACCACTGGATATCAGCCAGTTGCCCTTCACAGGGAGGCTCATAGGTTGCTTGAGCTTCGTCCTGGACTACCCTGGGTGCACTCCCTTCGTTGATGAGAGAGATGGCCTCGACAAGGCCCTCCACACCCTGAGGAAAGAGGTGATTGCGGTAGAGAGAACTCAGGGTGTCCGTGGAAGAGATGGGCGCCTTTTTCTGCAGCAGGACCGGGCCGGTGTCTATACCCTTGTCGGGCCAGAAGATGGTGATGCCAGTCTCGGTCTCTCCGTTGATGATGGCCCAGTTGATTGCACTGCGTCCTCGATGTAGTGGAAGCAGGGAAGGGTGGTACTGGATGGTGCCGTGAGAGGGAAGGTCGATTACTCTCTCTGGGATGATGACAG